>JBQCCT010000297.1:0-16450 GCA_051961955.1 Solirubrobacterales bacterium | reverse complement strand
CGTGAGGTGATGCGAGACGAACGGGTCGACGTCGATGTCGCCCGCGAGCCAGCGCTCGATCAGCGCCGGGACGCCGTCGCGGCCCTTGACGCCGCCGAATGAGGAGCCAGCGATACGGCGACCGGTGATCAGCAGGCGCGGGACGACGTCGAGGGTCTCCCCCTTGCCGGCGACTCCGGCGACGGTGCAGAGCCCCCAGCCCATCCGCGCCGCTTCGACCGCCTGGCGCATCACCGCGACGTTGCCGGTCGCCTCGAAGGTGTAGTCGGCGCCGAAGCCGCCGGTCATCTCGAGGATCCGCTCGACCGCCCCCTCCCCGCCCTCGAGCAGGTCGGTCGCGCCCTGGCCACGGGCCAGCTCGAGCCGCTGCGGCGAGAGGTCGACGCAGATGACGCGCTCGGCACCCTGCAGGCGGCAGCCGGCGACCGCCCCGAGCCCGACCATGCCGGCGCCGAAGACGGCGCAACTGCTGCCGGGGCGCACGTCGGCGGTGTTGATCGCGGCCCCGAGCCCGGTCGAGAGCCCGCAGGCGAAGAGGCAGGCGTGCTCGAACGGCGCCTCCGGGCTTACCTTGGCCAGCGCGATCTCCGGCATCACCGTGTACTCGGCGAAGGTCGAGCAGCCCATGAAGTGGCGGATGTCCTCGCCCTCGCGGGAGATCCGGGTCGTGCCGTCGGGCAGGTGCCCCTTGTTCTGCTCCTCGCGGATCGCCAGGCAGAGGTTGGTGCGCGGGTCGAGGCAGTGGACGCACTCGCGGCACTGGGGCGAGAAGAGCGTGACGACATGGTCGCCGGGTGCCAGGGAGGCGACGTCCGCCCCGACCGCCTCGACGACCCCGGCCCCCTCGTGACCGAGCACGGCCGGCGCATAGCCCGACGGGTCGGCGCCGGAGGCGGTGTAGAGGTCGGTGTGACAGACGCCGCAGGCGTGCAGCCGGACCAGCACCTCCCCCGCCCGCGGCTCGGCCAGCTCGACCTCCTGCACCGCCAGACGCGCCCCGAACTCCTCCAAAACGGCCGCCCGAATCCTCATCCGGTGAAGCTCCTGACCAAGACCGCCTCCATCAGGATCACGGTACACGGGGCGGGACCCTCTTTGGCCCTACTCCCGGTCCAGACGTCTGGGCCGCCAGGCAGAGCGGCGCGGCGGCCGGTGGGTCCGTCACGGAAGACGATGTCGCGGAATGCCTCCATGCATTCACCGTAGCCAATGACATTTCATGTCACCGGAATCGGCGCCCATCGCCGCGCATCCCCCGCTTATCCAGTTGCCCATCAGGCAGTTTCTGCCTGATGGGGAGCGACATTTGGGTCCGGTTCAAACCGATCCGGCCGAGCCCGACCTGCCGATTTGCAGGCTTCCTGCGAGGTGGATGACCGGATTCGAACCGGCGACCGCCTGGACCACAATTAAGCGGCCTTCAGCGGAGACCGTTCTGGATTCCGCATGAGCAGCGGCTTTGCGGCACTCGCGATCATTGCCGCCGAATCTCGATATGCGGGGATATTCGGCGATTGTCGGGGTGTACTGGCAGAAATGCGGATTTCTGCCTGATCGGGCATAGCCTCGGTTTAAAGGGCGGCACGGGTCTCGGACAGGCGACCTTCTTCGCCAAGGACACCGCCCGAGAAATCGGTAGACGTTCGTTCGAATCCGCTTAAGCGGGCCGCTCCAGAACCGATAGGGGCCCTGTAGTCAGCTGAAAAAGGGCAAACCTGTCGCGAGGCAGGGACGCAAAGCCAGAGGTCTCCCTCTTGGGAGACGGCTCAGCCGCCAGCTTGGTGAAAACCGAGTCCTTTTCGCATGCCTACAGGAGGTTCAATCGATGTCAGTAGCAACCCAGAAGTTCCCGCTGTTGCGGTTCCTCGTTGCCTTGCTCGCGGTTTCCACTCTGGTGGCGGCGATGGCAGGCGTGGCCCGAGCTGAAATCACCAGCACCTCGGAATGCGCCGAAGTCGAATCCTCGCAGCACTTCCTCCCCCAAAACGACAACAAGTGGTACAACCAGGTCGCGGGCCAGGATGAAACGGGGTTCAACGGCGAAGGCTGGACGCTGAGCGGTGGCGCCGGCATCGTCCAGACCGTGAACGGCAAGGAAACCGTCAACGTCCTCAACCTGCCCAGCGGGTCGAAGGCCATCAGTCCGACCGTCTGCGTGACCAAGGACTTTCCGACGGCGCGGATGAGGGTCCGCAACGTAGTCGGTGCCGAGGGCGTGTTCTTCTACGTCTCCTACGCCGGAACGAAGACGTGGACGACGCCGAAGAACACGGGTCAGGTCCACGGCAGCGGAACCGCCTGGACCCTGTCCAGCCCGGTCAACGTGCAGCCCGAAGGCAGCACCGGTTGGCAGCTGGTGAAGTTCACTCTCATCCCGGGAGGCAAGACTAGCGATTTCCAGGTCTACGACTTCTGGGTCGACCCGTTCGCCCGCCACTGATCGCTCTCCTGTAGGAGCGACACCGCGAGCGTCGATAGGAGTCTCTCGATCTCGTTGTCTGGGCGGGGGCATGGCAGATGAGGCACTGGCCGAAAGATCGGCGCGGCTGTGACGAAGTTGCAGGGACAGGCGGGGGCCAAGCAGAAGCTCTTCAGGTTGTGAAGAGCGCCTCCCCCGGCGGGCGGGGCGAGGCGGGAGCCGGACGGCCACCGGGAAGGGTAGGGTCGTCCGGCTCGCCCTCTCGCGTTCTTGCCCTCAGACGGGCGGGCCAGAGCCCTCCTGGGGTGGCAAGGTTGGCCTCTCTGGCGAAGCCTGGGAGGAAGATCACTGCGGCCGCCGCGGCTGCCCCACTGGCGACGGCGAAGGCGCCTCGCGGGCCGCTCATCGAAATGACGAAACCTGAAGCGAGGAGCCCGAAGGCGATGGCGCCCTGCATGACTGCTTCGCTTCCAGCGAACACTCGGCTCCGGATGCCATCTGGGGCAACTCGTTGGATCAGGCAATTTTGGGTGACTCCCCAAAGTCCCTCCCCCGCCCCGCCGACGGCCATACCGAGGAGAGCCACCGCGAAAAGAGGGGCGGCACTGACTGCCAGGAACCCCGCCGCGAGACCCAGCGCCGCCCCAAGCAAGGCGACGACCTCCCCCTTCGAGCTTGAGAATCGTTCTGCGGCAGCAGCGCCGGCAACGGCACCTATCCCCCAAAGACAGACGAGCATCGCGTAGCCCAAAGAGCCAACCCCGAAGTTCGTCGCCAGGACGATCTCACCGGGAATACTTACGCCGACCCCCACAAAGGCCACGGCATAGGCAACGCTTGCGGGGCGTAGGCGTGAATGGCGTCGGAGAAACAAAAAGCCGGCCCCCAAGGCCCTTCGCTGACTGACGGCCGGTTGGAAGTTACCCTTTATCGAAAGGATCAGGATCGCTGATAAAAGGAAGGTAACTGCGTTCAACAAGAACACGCTCGGCCCGCCGATAGTGGTCAGCATCACGCCGGCCAACACAGCGCCGAGCAATCCCCCGACCGTGCCCGCCTTAGACAAAGCGGCATTGGCGTGCTCCAGCTCGTCCGCCGGAACCAGGGAAGGCAAGGCCGCCGCCGTTGCTGGGACCATTGGGGCCGACACGGTGGACGCAAGAACCCGCAGGCTCAGTAAGGCTGCGGGTGAACCCACCGCTCCGAGGGCAGCAAAACAGAGGGCACCGCTCAACTCCGATAGAACAATGATCCGTCGCCGGTCGAAATGGTCTCCAAGTAGGCCGGCGAACGGACTGACGGCGGCCGGCACCGAAAAAGCTGCCAGTACGCCCGCCGCAACCCAGGCGGGGGACCGGGTCTCTTCGTAAAGGAGCGCAGAGAGTGCCCAGAACGCTGCACTGCCACCCATAAAGGTGATGCCCCTTGCCACTGCAAGGCGACGAATCACTCCCGGGACCTGACGGGGACTGAGAACCGGCGTGTTAATCCATTGCGCGATGGTCGCCACAGTAGTCGGGCGATATCGCTGCAGTCAAACAGGTTTTCCTTTGCGTCAGTTAAGCGAGCCCTTGTGCTAGGTCATAAATTCGTTAACGGCATTGCTACGCGCCCTATTAAAGCCCATCACCCCTAAGACAGCCGGAGCAGCTTGGGCCTTTCCTTCCGACTCGACTACTCGGGCATTGGCGCGCGCCTCGATCTCGAGGAGCCGTGCAACATGACGGTCCTGCTCCTGTTTCTTTTCTTCCTGACCCTCCTGGTCAAGGAGTACTGCTTTCCACCACCAGTAGATATGCGGGTCTTTCACCATCTTCCCCGCTTCCACCGAGGCCAGCGACTCGGCAAAGAAGTTTCGGATTCCTACAAGCAGCAGTTCTACTTTGTGTGCATCTGAGAGTTCAAGCCATTCGTCGTGGGTCAGTTCGGGCCGGCGGGTCGCTCGATAGTAGTGCTCATTGGCGCCGCCTCGCTTCACGGTTTTCATCAGTTCCACGGCATCGCCGTCGCGAAGAACCTTTATGTGGTTATTGACGAGTTGAACAGTCTCGCCAATCTCCTCGGCAATTTGAGCTGGGCTTGCGACGCGATCCACCAAGATCGTCAGGGCAAGGACCCTGATTGGATGCGCGAGCAGAGCCGCAGCGCGGGACGCCGGGGGCTTTTCTTGTAAGGCACGGCCAACTTTCTGCATTTCAGCTTGATCTCCTGTGGTGCCCGGTCTCCCTGGACGGGATCGTTTTGTCGATGCTGTAGGCGGCTAGACCATAAAGGGAACCGCAAGCCTGGTGACCCGGAAACAACGGAACTCCTTTACATAAAGGAACTCCTTTGTAGCTTCTCTCCCGTCTGTGCTCGGCGCTGGGCCGAGCGCGCGGATGGCGGGAGGAGGTGAGGCGAATGGAGGTCAAGCCCGTTGAGGCCAGTCCATTGCTCGTGTTCAAGAACAACTAGAACGGCAGAGCAAAGGGGCCGGGTCAGTTGTGCCCGGCCCCAAAACTTTGACCATCGAGGGCGGTAAGGATAGGCTGAGCGCAAATGAAAACCTTTGCGTCGGCTAGGCCCGCTGAGGTGCAGCGGCCACGATTGAGAAGGACGCTACAGCGCGTTGATGTCCAAGACGCCATCCTGCTTCTTGATCCCGGAAGTCGACGAGACTTACAGATTGACCGACCGGACCCCGAAGCACGGGGGCTACTTGAGGCACTCGACGGTACCCGCACCCGCCAGGAACTCGACCAGTTATTCGACCCAGGCAAGGTCACAGAGGCGCTTTCAGCACTCGGGCAGTGGGGTGCCCTCGAGGACGCCGCCGACGAAGACCTGATTGAGCAAGAGGTTTTGGGGCGTTTCGACCGGCAACTACGCTATTTCAGCGACGTCTCGGGGGGACCGGCACCGTCCGAATGTCAAGCTCGACTGGAACAGAGCGCGGTCGCCGTCCTTGGGATCGGTGGCCTCGGCGGATGGTCGGCCTTGGCGTTGGCGGGCTGTGGAATCGGCAAAATGCTCCTTCTCGACGGAGACCGGATCGAGCTCTCGAACCTAAACCGGCAGGTTGTCTATGGCGAGGGGGACATCGGACGACTGAAGGTTGAGGCCGCTGCCGAACGCCTCGCGTCGCTCAATTCGGATCTCGAACTTGACCTTCGGCCGGTGCGGATCGAATCCGAGGCGGACGTCGGCTCTGCCATTGCCGGATATGACGTAGTCATCGACGCGGTGGATTCGCCGGCCCACGACATAGAGCACTGGGTCAACAGGGCTTGCTTTCAAGCGGGGATTCCCTATATCGGCATGAGTCACGCTCCACCGCTTGCTCGCGTCGGCCCATTTTACGTTCCAGGGATGACCGGGTGCTACGCCTGTCAGGAGATTGCCTATCGGCGCGAATTTGAGCACTTTGATGCAATGGTGGAACATTTGCGAGCCAGCCCATCGCCGGCTTCGATCGTCGCGCCTCTTTGCGCACAGATCGGCGGGCATGTGGCACTTGACTTACTGCATTTCTTGACCGGTTTGGCCGAGCCCTCCACCCTGGGGGCGGCGGCTGTATATGACGCTCGAACGATGGAACACCAGCGAGTGCCGGTTCAACGCGAGCCGATGTGCCCTGTATGTGGAGGGGAAATCTGAGGCTCAAACGGTTGGGGTCCTAATCAACCAGCTTGTTTAGATGACCGAAGTCGAATCCGCACAAGCTGCTTACGACCGCCTCGCTCCGGTCTACGACGAATTCAATGCGCAGAACGACTACGAGCTCTGGCTAGGCGCAACCCTCTTGCCCGAGCTGGAGAAACACGGGTTAAGGAGGGGCTGGGCGCTGGACGTGGGTTGCGGGACTGGCCGCGCCTTTGAGCCGCTGCTCAAGCGTGGATGGAGCATCGTCGGCTCAGATGTCTCAGCAGGGATGCTGGCCGAGGCCGAGCGAAAATTCGGTTCTCGGGTCTTCCTCCATCACATCGACGCTTGTGAACTCCCTGCGGTTTTCCCACGCTTCGGCATCCCATGCGGTAGTTCATTCGACCTGATCCTGCTTCTGAACGATGTCCTCAACTGCCAGACCGAGGACGGAGACCTGGAGCGGCTCTTCGCAAGCGTAGCCGCAAACCTGAACCGTGAGCACGGCCTCGCAGTGTTCGACGCCAGCACGCTCTTGGTGTACCGAACTATTTACGCGGCGGAGGCACCAGAGCGGATGAACTCAAGGGGCATGAAATGGCGGGGGCTGACTGAAGAAGCGAGGCCCGGAGGCGTGCACGAGGCACGCCTCTCCGGTCCCACGGTAGAGAGCCATGTGCACAGGCAGCGACATTGGCTGGCACACGAGATCCGGTCCGCCCTTGAGGTCAACGGTCTTCGCTGCATTGCCATTCTCGGTCAAACCGAAGGGGAGGGCGAAATCCTCCTCTCCGACCCACCCGACGAAGATACGGAATTCAAGGTCATCTATGTGGTCGGCTTTTAGCTAAAGTAGAACTAACCCACAACCTCCCGTACGAATGGGTGACCACGGAGGAGTTGGGGATAACCGCTGCCAACCTCCTCTATCTCTCGGGGACGCCGTTCCGGGCGATCACCGGCGGTGAGTTCACCGAGGACGCGATCTTCAACTGGACCTACGTCGACGAGCAGCGAGCGAAGCAGAACTGGGACGACCCCGCCCGCCCCAACCCCTACCTCGACCTGCCGCGGATGGAGCTCTACACCTACGGCCTCGGCTCGGAGGCGCTGGCCTTCGCCGAAGACGGTGAGTTCAGCGGCTTCTCCCTGAGCGAGTACTTCCGGGCGAGCAAGGTCGGAGAGGGCCGCGACACCGGGCCGGGGGTTTACGCCTTCGAGGATCCGGGGCGCGTCTCGGAGTTCCTCTGGATGCTGCGCGGCAAGCTCGGCGACCAGATGAAGACGCAGGTCACCGTCAAGAAGTCGCGCTTCCCCTACGAGGACCCGACCTTCACCGCAGCAATCGAACACTCGGTCTGGTCGTCGCCTCCTGCTTCGCGATGCGGGATCTGCTCAAGGGGCATCTCTGCTTCCGCGACTTCGAGATCGTCGTCGCGGCGGGCGGAGCCGTGGGACAGGGCGCCGCCGCGAAGCCGCCGGTCGAAGCGGCGATCGGCGCGGCGGCGAAGAGGAATAGCCCGGGCTCCATCACTCTCATCCTGCGGCAAGCTAATGACCGGCGTAACCGTCCCCGAGTGGGGCGCGATCCTGATGCTTTGCTCACTGAAGTCACCCGAGACCTACTTCCAGGCAGCCTTTCGCGTGCAGTCCCCCTTCGACGGCGAGGGCAACCTCGACGTTCGGAAGCCGTGCTGCTACGTCTTCGAGTTCGACCCCAACCGGGCGCTCTCACTAGTTGCCGAATACGCCGCCCAGCACGCCACCGAGGCCATACCCGACCCCTCGGAGTCGCTCGGGAAGCTGCTGGACTACCTGCCAATCTTCGCCTTCTCGGGAGGGGCGATGGAACGACTGGAAGCGGCCGAGGTACTGAACTGGGCAACCGCTGGCATCGGCGCGGCCGCGCTCGCCCGCCGCTGGGACTCGCCCCTCCTGGTCGACGTCAATCAGCGAACCCTGGCCGCGGTCCTCGAGCACCCGGGGCTACTGGAGACGCTCGGGCAGATCGAGGACTTCCGCGCCCTCGTCACCAATGCCGAGCACATCGTCACCTCAACGAAGGAGCTAAACCAGGCCAAGCGCGAGCAGGGCAAGCTCGAGCCCGGTCAGAAACGCCAGCAGCAGGAGACCTCAAAGCAGCTCCGCGACATCCGCAAGAAGCTGCAGAAGTTCCTCGCCCGCATCCCGATCTTCATGTACGCGACTGACTTCCGGGAGGAGGCACTCAAGCACGTCATCGAGTCCCTCGACCCCACCCTCTTCGAGCGCGTAACCGGCCTCACCATCAGGGACTTCAAGACCCTAAGCGACCTGGGACTCTTCAACATCGCGCGAATGAACGCCGCCATCTACCAATTCCGCCAATTCGAGCGAGCCAGCCTTGAATACACCGAGATCGAGGCTTCGGAACATAAGGAGCGCCGGGTCGGGCTCTGGAACCGAACCATGCACGAGTAAGCACCAGGAGAACTCGCCAGTGGAACTACGTCGGAACCACGACCCGAAATCGGCACCTATCGCCGCGCATCCCTGCGTATCCATCATCCATCAGGCAGTTACTGCCTGATGGAGAGCGAAATTTGGGTCCGGTTTGAACCGACTCGGTCGACCGCGACATGCCGATTTGCAGGGATTCCTACGAGGGGTGGATGACCGGATTCGAACCGGCGACCGCCTGGACCACAACCAGGAGCTCTACCAGCTGAGCTACATCCACCATGCTGGCATTTGCAGGGGTTTTTGAACCCTTGCCGGGTACATCGTATCGCTTGGCGGGTGGCCGGATGTTCTGGGTCGAGCGCGGGGTTGGGCGCGAGGGTTGACAGGGGATGGCGAGGCGCTTAGCGTCAATGCTTAGCTGATTTTGCGGTAATAAAAACTTCGCTGGAAGGCGGCATGAGGGTGGCACGGTGTAACACCACGACCCAGGCTGTGAGTTGAGCCTCGTCTACGCCGACCTGCCTGACGACGCGGTCGCCGCGGCGAAAGCCCTGGCGGGGACCGAGTTCCTCGGGGGGACTCCGCTGGAGGGCGAAAAAACGCGGCTCGAAGGCTATGCGAGCGACGCGGCGGTTTCCGAACTGGAAGCGCTCGGCGCCACGATGACGATCCTGAAGAGCTCGGCGGAGGTGGAGAGCACTTCCCAGGAGCTGCTGGCGATGATCGACGAACCGGAACCCCCGATCGCCTGACGCTCGATGCCCTACCCCTCCTCCTCAGAAGCGATCGAGAAACGCATCGCCGCCCTCGACCCGCCGACGGGCAAGAAATACGCCGGCTACTGCACCCGCTTCGACCTCCCCAACCGGACGCACGAAGGGCCCGGCGGCACCAGCCCCGGCCGCCTCGTCTCCTGCCTCAGGCTCGGCACCGGAACCGGCGAAGGGCGGCCCCGGATCCTGATCATGGGCGGCATCCACGCCCGCGAGTGGGTGCCGCCGGACGCGATCATCACCTTCGTCGAGAAACTGCTCGAGGCCTACCGGACCACCAAACCGATGATCTACGAAAGGTTCGTCGACAAACGCAAACCGCCGTCGATTCCGTACAAAGAGCTTCATATCCCGGAACCCGATGTGAAACTGATGATCGAGCGGACGGAGCTGTACATCGTGCCGCTGGTGAATCCCGACGGGCGGGCGTTCTCGATGTCGGGGTCCGAAAGGCACGGGTGGCGGAAGAACCGCCGGCCCGCTCCCGGCAAAACCTGCCCTCCGCTTCCAAAATCACACACATGGGAATCGGACGAACCGGAGGGCGTCGATCTCAACCGTAACTTCGAGATCGCCTGGGACTTCAGGACCTACTACGGCGCCAAAGCGATCAAAGGCATGGAAGAAAAAGAAGAACTTGGCGTCAGCGACTCCGAATGCGACCCCGGTCAGACCTTCCACGGCCCGAAGCCGAACCCGGCGAGCGCGCCGAGGGACATTGAGCCCGAGGTCAAAAACATCGAAGAACTCATCAACTCCAAGAACATCAACTTCTTCATGGACGTCCACTCGGCGGCCGGGAAGATCCTCTACCCCTGGGGTATCGAGCAGAACCAGGAAACCGACCCGTCGCAGACCTTCCACAACCCGGAGTTCAACAGCGGAAAACCAACGGAGAGGGACGGGCCAGGGAAAGCATACGGAGAGTGGATGCCACCCGGCAGCGAAAAAAACCACAAAATGCTCGGGGAAAACATGGCGGCGCGAATCGCCGACAGCACCGGCTTCACCGCCAACGACGCACAGAAAGACACGGTTGCCAAAACCGCCCGCGCGGCCTCGAAATACGACACGGTGCCGGCGACCAACCTCTTCGGACGGAAGCTGGAATTCACCACCGGCGCCTCGGAAGAATTCGCCTTCAGCCGGTCGATCGGCAAAGAACCGGGCACGCCGGTGAAAGCGAAAGCCCTCGACCCGGTTCTGGCATTCACGTTCGAGTGCGGCCGCACCGCCGACGAAGGGTTCCAGCCGGACGCGATAGCCGTCTACCCGAAGGTCGAGCGCGAGGTCGCCGCCGGCCTGGCGGCGTTCATCACCTACGCCGCCGCCTGGAAGGCCCCGGTGCCGCCGGCCCCGACCCCCGGGAAATCGCCGAGCTGCTGCTTCATCGCCACCGCCGCCTACGGCTCTCCGTTCCACCCGAAGGTCCGCTACCTCTGCGACATCCGCGACGAGGAGCTGAAAACAACCGAGTTCGGCCGCCGCTTCATGTACGGGGTCGAACGCGTCTACTACAGCTTCAGCCCCCAGACGGCAGAATGGCTGCACCGGCACCAGCGGGCTCGACGCGCGGTCCGGCACGGGATCGTCGAGCCGTGGATCGCGATCGTCTGGAGCGTTGAGGCGCTGACGGGCTGGGTGCGGCCGGCCGAGCTCCGCGCCGCGGCCTTCCTCAGCCTCGTCAGCGTCGCCACGCTGGCGACGATCGCCGCGATCGCGCTGCTGCTGTTCGCCCTCGCCCACTCCCTCGCGAGCCTGGTGTAGCCGTGGCCGGGGGCACGCTCGACCGCATCGCCATCGAGCTGGCCAAACTGCTGGAGCCCCTGCAGTCGCGGCTGAGCGCCGGTGAGATTCGTGACCTCTTCATCGAACTCGGGCTCGAGTTTCCGCCGGAGCTCGAAACCCAGGGCTCATTCGTCGGCGCGCTCGAACGCACCGGGACCGCGATCGGGCAACTGGAGCCGCTGATCGAGCAGCTCGTCAGCGCGATCGAAGCCGAAGACGTCGGCCAGATCGTCCAGCTCTCCACCCAGATCATCGGCGTCATCGCCAACGTCCTGCCGGCGATCGACACGATCGCAACCGAGCTGCACAACCTCTCCGGCTCGCTGCCGGGCATGAGCCCGGCCGACGTCGAAGCCTTCGCGGCGAACCTCGCGGTCCACCTCCTCGACTTCTCGATCGCCGGCTACCTCCAGGACTACCACCCGGTCCTGCTCCAGGCCCTGGCGGTGCTCGGCATCGTCGAGGTCGTCCACGAACCGGGCGTGCCCGGCGACGAAACCAAGCCGCCCCACACGAAACGAACCCTGAAGCTGGAGCAGATCGGCGACCTGCTCAGCTCGCCCGACGAAGAGCTGAAAAAACTCTACGGCTGGAGCGAACCCAGCTTCGACGGCCGGGCCATCCTCCAACAGGTCAGCGACCTCCTCGCCAGCCTCTCGGTGCCGGTCACCTACGACGCCGCCGCGACCCCGCCGACCCTGAGCATCCTGCTCCTGCGGCTCTTCCCGCGCGCCGACCTGACGCCGCCTGGCCTGGAGGCCGAGCTGGCGCTCTCGCTGCCCGTCGGCGAAGAAATCGGCTTCCCGCTGATCTCCCCCGAGTGGCGGCTGGCGGTCGTCCTCAAAGCCGAAATCGCGGCCGACGTCGGGGTGACGATCCAGCCGCCGGCAAAAATCGAAATCGTGCCGCCGGGCGGCTCGGTGCAGGGGCAGGCCTCGGTCGGCGTCAACCGGCTGCCGAAGGCTCCCGCGACGAAGATCAGCCTGCTCGCGATCCCCGGCGGCAGCCGGCTCGAAGCGGGCGAAATCGGCGCCGGCCTCGTCGCCGACCTCAACTGGGACTCGAACGCGAAAAAGGCGAGCGCCGACTTCGGCCTCGAAGGCCACGTCAAAGGCGGCAAGCTCGTAATCACGATGGAGGAAGCCGACGGCTTTCTCAAGCAGATCCTGGAAGGCTTCCGGGTCGAATCCGAGTTCGACCTCGGCTTCGGCTGGACGTCGGGCGGCGGCGTCTTCTTCACCGGCAGCAGCACGGTCGAGATCCAGCTGCCGGCGCACATCTCGCTCGGCCCGGTCGACATCGACGCGATCACGCTCTCGCTCGGCCTCAAAGGGCAGGAACTGCCGATCGGGCTGAGCGCGAACCTGAAAGCCGCGCTCGGCCCCCTTCAGGCTGTCGTCGAGGAGATCGGGCTCGAAGCGCCCCTCAGCTTCCCGCCGGACCGCAAAGGGAACCTCGGCCCGGTCGACCTCGGCTTCCGCTTCAAGCCGCCGAAGGGAGCGGGCCTCTCGATCGACACCGGCGTCGTCGTCGGCGGCGGCTACCTCTTCTTCGAACCCGATCGCGGCGAATACGCCGGGGTCCTCGAACTCGCGCTGGCCGAGATCGTCACCGTCAAGGCGATCGGGCTGATCACGACCCGGATGCCCGACGGGAGCGAGGGCTTCTCGCTGCTGATCATCATCACCGCCGAATTCGGGGCCGGCATCCAGCTCGGCTTCGGCTTCACCCTGAACGCGGTCGGCGGCATCCTCGGCGTCAACCGGACGATGCTGTTCGAACCGCTGATGCAGGGCGTCCGCACCGGCTCGGTCGACAGCATCATGTTCCCGCGCGACGTCGTCGCCAACGCGCCGAAAATCATCAGCGACCTGCGCGCGATCTTCCCGCCCAACCAGGGCACCTTCCTGATCGGGCCGATGGCCAAGCTGGGCTGGGGCGAGCCGACGCTGGTCAGCCTCTCGCTCGGCGTGATCATCGTCGTCCCGCCCGGGGACATCGCCCTGCTCGGCGTGCTGGAGCTGGCGTTGCCGACGGAGGAGGCCGACATCCTGCGCCTGCAGGTGAACTTCGCCGGCGCGCTCGAGTTCAGCAAGCAGCGGCTCTACTTCTTCGCCTCGCTCTACGACTCCCACTTCCTCTTCATCACGCTGCAGGGCGAGATGGGCCTGCTCTTCGCCTACGGGAAGGACGCCAACTTCGTCCTCTCCGTCGGCGGCTTCCACCCCCGTTTCAACCCGCCGCCGCTGCCCTTCCCGACGCCGCAGCGGATCCAGCTGAACGTGATCAACGAGTCCTACGCGCGGATCCGCTGCGACGCCTACTTCGCGGTGACGACCAACACGGCGCAGTTCGGCGCACACGCGGACATGTTCTTCGGCTTCTCGGCGCTCTCGGTCGAGGGGCACTCGGGCCTCGACGCGCTGATCCAGTTCTCGCCGTTCTACTTCATCGTCGAGATCTCGACCTCGTTCAGCGTCAAGGTGTTCGGCGTCGGCGTCTGGGGGATCGGGATCGACCTCAGCCTGGAGGGACCGACGCCCTGGCACGCCCACGGCACCGCCTCGATCGAAATCCTCTTCTTCTCGATCGACGTCAATGTCGACTTCACCTGGGGCGACGCGCGCGACACCACCCTGCCGCCGGTCGCGGTGATGCCGATCCTCAGCGAAGAGTTCGAAAAGCGGAGCAACTGGAAGGCGGAGCTGCCGAGCGGCTCCAACCTGCTCGTCTCCCTGCGGCACCTCGATCAGGCCGAAGCCGATCTCGTGCTGCACCCGATCGGCTCGCTCCAGGTCAACCAGCGCGCGGTGCCGCTCGACCTCCACCTCGACAAGGTCGGCAGCCAGAAGCCCAGCGACGCGAACCAGTTCTCGCTCGAAGTCACCACGACCGAGCTCTCGAAAACCCGCAACCTGACCGAACCGTTCGCGCCGGCGCAGTTCCGCGACTCCGACGATGCCGGCAAGCTCTCGGCGCCGGCCTACTCGCCCTTCGACAGCGGCATCGAGCTCGCCCCGAAAGGGAAAACCGCCGACTCGGGCGCTGCCCTCACGCGCACCGTCCGCTACGACCTCCACATCGTTGACACCAAGCTCCACCCGCCCGAACAGATCCGCTACTGCCTCTACCCCGGGGCCCTCTTCCAGCATTGGCTCGGCGGCTCGAGCGTCGCCTTCAGCGCCCTCTCGCAGGCGCAGTCGAAGCTGACGAACCCCTACGCGGAAGGCGTCTCGGTCGGGGGGGAGACGTTCGCTGTCGTCAGCGCCGCGGACATGTCGCTCGTCAACGCCGAGGCGGCCACCTTCACGAGCAAGGCCGCCGCCAGCGACTATCTCAACGCCACCGTCGCCTCCGATCCCTCCCTGGCGGGAACCCTGCAGGTGCTGTCGAGCTTCGAGGTGGCGGCATGAGTGGGCTGCCGACCTACAGCTTCCTGCCCTGGTACCGCCGCGGGATCGCGAACACGATCACCGCCGCCGACAAAGACAAAAAAGTGGCGGCCCGCGCCACCACGCACGTCGAGCTGAAACTGAGCGGCACGCCGGTGGCCGGCGGCGAAGCGCTCGCCCACAAACTCGAACAGGACATCGCCCTCTACGGCCCCGGCGACCTGGTCGGAATCGACGAACGGGCGATCCTGCGAACCGAGCCGCGCAACTGGATCACCAACTTCGAGTCGAACTACCTGCCGGCGGTCGACTTCTACGACGAGGACTTCCTCTGGCGCTACACGCCGGCCGCGCCCGACGGCAGCCACCTGCAGCTGCGCCCATGGCTGACGCTCGTCGTGCTCGCCGAGGGCGAAGAAGAGTTCGAAGACGGGAAGGACATGACCGGGCGGCCCCTCCCCTACATCACCGTCTCCGACCCGAAACTCTTCCCGCCCGCCGACGATCTCTGGGCCTGGGCCCACGTCCACTTCAACCAGTCCCTGGCCGGCGCCCCGCACGAAGTCGTCTCGACCGACGCGGCCGCCGTCGTCGGGCGCGCCCAGACGATCCTCGACCAGAACCCCGACGCCGGCTACGCACGGCTGCTCTGCCCACGCCACCTCAACGACGACACCGGCTACCACGCGTTCCTCGTCCCGACCTTCGAGACCGGGCGGCTCGCGGGCATCGGCAAAGACCCCGACGACGCTCCGTTCGCGACGGCCTCGGCGTGGGACAACTACCCACAGCGCCAACAGGGGAGCGAGTACCCCTACTACTTCCGCTGGTACTTCCGCACCGGCGGCCACGGCGACTTCCTCTACCTCGTCCGCTTGCTCAAACCGCAGCCGGTCGACCCACGGGTCGGTGTTCGCGACATGGACGTGCGGAAACCGGGTTCGAACATTCCCGGCATCCACAATCTCGGCGACATCCTGCGGCTCGGCGGCGCGCTCCAGGTCCCGAAAAAGGACCTCGACGAAGGAGAGCTCGCGAAGCGCGAAGAATTCGAGAAATGGGACCAGCCGTTTCCGCACGCGTTCCAGAAAGGCCTCGCCGCCTTCGTCAACCTCCCCGACGACTACGAAGCGCAGGAAGCTCAAGAAGCAAACGCCGAAACCGGTCTCGGCCCCGAAGTGCAGGAAAACAGCGACCCGCTGATCACCGCGCCTCTCTACGGGAAATGGCACTCGCTCACGCAGCGCTTGCTCAAGGAACGCGACGGCACCCCGGTCCCGAACCAGCAGGGGTGGGTGCAGCGCCTCAACCTCGACCCGCGCTTCCGTGTGCCGGCCGGCTTCGGCGCCGACGTCGTCGAGTCGAACGCGGAGCAGTACATGAACTACGCCTGGCAGCAGATCGGCGACGTGCTCGAAGCCAACAACCTCGTCCGCCGCTTCCACCTGGCAACCGCGGTCTCGACCCGCTGGTACGACTTCCACCTCCTCCCGCTCCTCGCCGCCCAGCCGGAGCGGCCGCTGTCGCTGACCGCCCCCGTGCAAGCCAAGATCCTCGGCAGCCCGACCACCGTCGAGCACCTGCGCAAGAGCAGCCGCGTGCCGCCCGTGCTCACCTCCACGGCCTTCCGCCGGGTCACCCGGCCGCAGAGTCGGCTGATCCGGACCCTGCCGTTCACGGCGGAGGCAACGCCGGCGAACCTGCTCCAGCGCGCCAACGCCGGGGAAGTCACCGCGGCGCCGCCGAAGACGGTCCCCAGTGGTGTGGTGACCATCGACGACGCCGTGGCCGCGGCCGAGCCGCAGGGCGCCTCGCACTGGATCTTCACCCTGCTCAAGCGCTACCCCTGGCTGCCATGGCTGCTGATCGGGCTCGGAGTCGTCCTCCTGATCCTGCTGGCGCTGGTCTCCCTTGTGCTCGGGATCGTCGCCTTCGTCGCGCTCGTCGGCCTCGCCCTGCTCCTCCTGCGCTGGAAAGCGCAGGACGCACCCGCCGCCGGCATCGAAGAAGGCAAC
>JBQCCT010000296.1:0-7707 GCA_051961955.1 Solirubrobacterales bacterium | reverse complement strand
TCGATCCGGCCGGCGGCGTTGACAACCACGTCGATGCGGCCGTAGCGCTCGGCGACGTCGGCGACGAAGCGCTCGACCGAATCGCCGTCGGTCACCTCGAGCTGGGCGATATGCCCTTTGCCGCCGGCGGCTTCGATCGCGGCAAGGTTCTCGCGGGCCGAGTCCTCCGAGGAGCGGTAGCCGAGGGCGACCGTCGCCCCCTCTCTACCGAGCGCGCAGGCGGTCGCACCACCCAGCGCACCGCTGGCGCCGGTGACGATTGCGACCCTTCCCGCGAACCTGCGGCCGTCATTCCAATGGCTCATCGCCGGGAGTCTATGCATTACCGCCTTCGGAGATCTACGGATGTCGATTGCCGACGCCAGCCCTAATGTCGCGACCCGTGAGCTGTTACTCAGATCCGGCGCAGCCGGCGCGATTCCCGCATCACAACCTCAACGAGGCTCGCAAACGGTCCTCCCGGGGGTGGACAATCGGCCGCGGCCAGGGGCTCCGCGACCGATTGCTCCAAGTGGCCCCCGACGGGAGAAGTGCTTCTCTGCGATCCGAAGCGACGCGGGAAGGGGCTGTGCGCCGTATCTCTCCCTTGAGCAAGCACGAAAGGGACAATAGACGGAGGAGGCCCGTCCGTTAGGCTAGTTCAGCCCGCCCTGCGAGTGGTTTCAAGTGAAAGATTTGGTTTCAGAGCAACAGATCTCAGATCACGTCCGCTGCTCTGCGGGCTCCCCGGAAAACATCCAGGCGATTCTTAATGCGCTGCCGGCAATGGTCGGTTACTGGGACAAGGACCTACGCAACCGGATGACCAATGACGCCTACGTCGAGTTCCTCGCCAAGACGCCGGATGAGATGCGCGGGATTCACATCAGCGAGGCGCTCGGGCCGGAGCTCTACAAGAAGAATCTGCCGTACATCGAAGGCGCGCTGCGAGGGGAGCCGCAGATGTTCGACCGCGAAATCACGACTCCCTCAGCCGAGGTCCTCTACACACAGGTCTCCTACATCCCCGACGTCGCTGACAACGAAGTACAGGGGTTCTTCGCGCTCATTACCGACATCAGCGAACGGCGACGAATCGAAGAGGAAGTCGAAGCAAGCCGAACGCGGCTCGCTGAGGCAGAGCGGCTGGCCCGTCTGGGGAGTTGGGAGTGGGATATCCCCAGCGGCGTGATGACCTGCTCCGATGGCCTCTTCGAGATCTACGGCATCAACGCCGAGGACTTCGAGGGCACCTACCAGCCGGACGGCTCGAGATACGTACACCCCGCCGACCGCGCCATGGTCGAGGCGGAAATGCGAGAAGCGGTCGAGACCGGCGCTCCCATCGACATCGAGTACCGGATCATCAGGCCAGACGGTCGCGTTCGCCGGCTCCACAGCAGGGCCGAGCTGATTGCTGACAAGGAGGGCCGCCCCCTTCGCCTCACTGGCACGGCCCAGGACGTGACCGAGGTCCGTGCCGCCGTCGAGGTTCTCCACCAAACCGCGACCGACCTTGGCCGCCGCGCCCGAGAGCTGCTCCCCGAGCATTCCTCGCGCACCGGAGACGAACTCAACAAGTTCCTCACCCTCCGCCAAATCGAAATCCTCGGTCTCGTTGCGGAAGGTCTCAGCAACGCCGACATCTCCCAGCGGCTCTACCTCAGCGAGAGCACCGTCAAATGGCACATCCGCAAAATCCTGCGGTCGCTGGGAGTATCGAACCGGGCTCAGGCGGTGGCCCGGTACCTGTCGACGCCACAGCCGGGTTAGCTCTAGGCCAGACCGCGGTTCATAGGTGCCGAGCAAACGCTCGGCACCTACATCGATCAGCCACGCGCCCCCTTTGCCAGTTGCTCCACGGCGCCGTTCATGCGCTCCAGCGCTGCCTGTGCCACCTGCTCGCGCAGCTCTCCTTGCTCACCGAGGGACCGACGCTGGCCAGGGGCAGCGAAGGTCAGGAGAGCTCTTCGAGTCCCTCTACGACCCAGGCCCGGAGTTCCTCGGAACCGGCGAAGAGGGCGCCGTCGGCCTCCGCGCGCGCCAACACTTCCTCCGGCGTGGCGCCGGCTTTGAGCCCGGCATAGAGGTAGATCACCGCCGAGGAGCGCGGGCCTTTGCGGCAGGTCACAAGGGTTGGGCGCGGTAACTCGTCCAGCGCGGCGATGTGCTGCCGGGCGAGGTCCATATCCATGACCCGCGGCGGGTCGGAGACCACCTCAACCGACCTAGGAACCGCCGCGCGCACGCTCTCGTAGGACATCCCACCTTCCATCGCCGCGAACTCCTCCCCGCAGAGGTACAGCCAAGAGGCCGCACCCGCCTCGCGGGCAAACCCTTCCGGGTCCGCGATCGGCCCGCGGTTGTAGTCGAGATCGGAGGGAGCCTGAAAGGCGGTCACTGCGATAACCGTACCGTTCACCCAATGCTCGTCCACACGGCAGATAAGTGGGGCAGCCTGGACTCGAACCAGGGACCGACGGATTATGAGTCCGCTGCTCTAACCAACTGAGCTACTGCCCCTCGCGGCGAGCGTACCGCGCGGCGTGGGCCTAGGCGCTGAAGAGTTGGGCGAGGGAGCGGCCGACGTCGGGCGGCTCCTCCTCGCCCTTGGCCGCGGCAGCGGCGCCGTCGGCGAGGGCCTTGGCAGCGTCGGCGATCTGGTGGTCGCGGCCGCCGCGGATCGTGCCGGTCTTCTTCGCTTCAGCGAGGTCGGACTCCATCAGGCCCGCCAGCTCGGCGAGGCGACGGAGGCCGACGACGCCGGCGGTGCCGCGCAGGGCGTGGGCTTCGGCCCGCATCGTCTCGAAGTCGGAGCTGCCCGTCGCGAGGCCAGCGGCGATCACGTCACAGCGGCGCTTCGCCTCTTCGGCGAAAGACTGGAGTAGCTCCTCCTCGGTGGCGGCTTTGTCGTTCATCCTGAGATTGCTTTCTCGACTGCTTCGTGCATCAACTTAAGGCCAAAGGCCCCCTCGATGGCGTCACGGACGACGCCGTGGCGGTCGATCGTAAACAGCCACGGCTCACTGGGGAGGTGAAAGACCCGTACCTGCGGCCGCGGGTGCTTTGCGGGGTCGTTGTCGTTGTAGATCTCCATGTGGATGAAGGCTGCCTTGTCTCCCAATTCGTGTTTCGCCTGCTCGGCCACGTCGACGACGGGCCCGCAGGCCCGACTCTCGCAGAACTTGGGGCTCGCAAACAAGAGGACGATCGGTTCTCTTCCAAGCGCTTCCGCGTAATCCACCTTATTTTGGCTGTCCGGGGGTATGCGAGTCGTGATCTTCGACAGATCACCGCCAACGTCCTGCGCGGTCGGGGTGTGAATTTTGGGCGCTTTTTGCCCCACCTTGGGCACTCGCTTGAATTCGCCGACGTTGATGCTCGGCAGCAGCGCCCCTTTCAGCTTCCCGTTTTCCTTGAGGATCGCGGCAGCTCGCCATTCTCCTTCGCCGGGGAAGTCGAAGTCGGTCGAGTAGACGACGCTGGGGACGTCGGGGGCTTCCATGGTCGTCTTTGCCCGGAAGGCCGACTTAGTGGCGAGCGATTCGATTGCGGCTGGGAAGGGACCGATAGCGGGCCGATCGAGGGCCTGTTCCTGCGCTTTGGCAACCTGACCGCGGTTGCCGGACTTCGATCTTCCGCCTAGCTTCGGCGAGGGCACTGGGGCGAGGTAGAGGGCGACTTCGGCATTGGATACCGGACCCGTTTCGCGGTTGCTCACGACGAAGGGGTAGCGATTGTCCCCTGGATAAAAGACGACGGCCGCCGGGGTGACGACCTGTTCCGCTGGGCCGGCGGCCGCATTCAGCACCTGCCGCAGGGTGCGGCCTTCAACCGCCGGAAACTCGGATTTGGGCGGCGCCGGGCGGCTTTTCGCAGTTTCCATCGCGGTCGAAGTGGATTCGGAACCGGAGCTGCCGCAGCCGCTGAGCAAGGCGCCGGCTCCGAGCAGGCCAAGCAGCGCTGGGGCGAGGCAGAGGGCGCGCATCGGCGGCATGTTATGGACAGATAGGGTCCCCAGGGTTCGCGACGAGAAGGAGACGGAGATGGCAGATCGAGCAGCACTGGTGACCGGGGCGTCGAGTGGGATCGGCCTCGCGATCGCGAAGATGCTCGGCGAAGAGGGCTACGCCCTGACCGTCGCCGCCCGTCGTCCGGAAAAGCTCGAGGAAGCGGCCGAGGGGCTGCGCGGCGAAGGTTTCGAGGTCGAGCCGATCCCGGCCAACATGACCGAGGAGGACCACGTCGTCGCCATCTTCGCCGCCCACCGGCAGAAGTACGGCCGGCTCGACGTGCTTGTCAACAACGCCGGCGTCGGCATCGGGGCGCCGATGGAGCAGATCCAGACCAAACACCTCGACATGCAGCTCGCGGTCAACCTGCGGGCGCTGATCCTCGGCACCCGCGAGGGGCTGCCGATGCTGCGCGAGGCGGGCGCCGAGCACGGCAAGGCGCTGATCGTCAACACCGCCTCGATCGCCGGTAAGGGCGGCCAGGCCTGGCTCTCGATCTACGCCGCGACCAAGGCCGCGGTGATCAACTTCACCCAGTCGACCCATCGCGAGACGGGTAACGCGGGCATCCAGTGCACGGCGCTGGCGCCGGGCTTCGTCGAGACGCCGATGACCGAGTTCGTCCAGGGTCAGATCCCGCCCGAGCAGATGATCCGACCCTCCGACCTCGGCGAGGCGGTCCGCTTCCTGCTGCGGACGTCGCCGAACTGCCACGTGCCGGAGATCGTCTTTACTCGTCCAGGTGAGGGACTCGATACCCCCTGAGGCTGGATCGGGCGCTGCCGAGCGCCTGCGCATCCTGGTAGCGGCTTTTGGCGACGCGGGGCATGTGTTTCCGGCGATAGCGCTGGGCAAGGCGCTGGTCGCACGCGGCCACGAGGTGGTGATCGAGACCTGGGAGGAGCGGCGGCAGGCGGTCGAGGGTGAGGGCCTGGGGTTCGCGGCGGCCGAGGAATACCGGATGTTCCCTCCCCCGGACCCGAACTCCGAGGAGGGGCAGCACGCGGCTGAGGCGGCGCGGGCGCTGCTGTCGCTGCTGGAGGAGTTCCGCCCGCACGTCGTCGTCAGCGACATCCTCACCCTCGCCCCCACGCTTGCGGCCGAGCGCGCCGGCATCCCGCTGGCGACGCTGATCCCCCACATCTACCCCGTCGTCCAGCCGGGACTGCCCTTCTTCGCGATCGGCCTGCGCCCGCCGCGGACGCGGCTCGGACGCGCCGTCTGGCGTTACGGACACGACCGGGCGCTGAGGGTCGGGCTGGAACAGGGGCGGCGCGACCTCAACGTCCAGCGCCGGCGGCTCGGTTTGCCACCGATCGACCGCTTCCATGGCGGCATCAGCCCCGACCTCGCTCTCGTCGCCACCTATCCGCAGTTGGAGTACCCGCGCCGGTGGCCGGCGGGGGTGGAGATCACCGGGCCGATGACCTACGAGATGCCCCACCCCGACATCAAGTTGCCGCCGGGCGATAACCCGCTCGTCCTCGTCGCCCCCAGCACCGCGCACGACTCCGACAACCACCTGGTCCGCACCGCCTTGGCGGCGCTGGCGAGTGAGCCAGTGCGGGTGGTGGCGACGACCAACCGGGTCGCGCCGCAGCACCCGATCGACGTCCCTGCCAACGCCGTCCTAGTCGAATGGCTCAGCTACAGCCAGCTGATGCCAGCCGCCTCCCTCGTCGTCTCCCACGGCGGCCACGGCACCGTCGCCCGCGCCCTCGGCGCCGGCACCCCCGTCCTCCTCTGTCCGATCATCGGCGACATGAGCGAGACCGCGATGCGCGTAGCCTGGGCCGGTGCCGGCCTCTCCCTCCCCTGGCGCCTGTGTCGGCCGGCACCGCTGTGGTGGTCGGTTCAGCGGCTGCTGAACGAGCCCAAATTCACGGCCAAGGCGCAGGAGATCGCCGCTTGGGGCGGGGAAAACGACGGTGCCGCGCGAGGTGCCGAACTGGTCGAGCAGCTGGCACTAAGAACGCTCGCCGCCGCCTAACAAACTCCGGGGGTGGGACTCGAACCCACAACCTCTCGATTAACAGTCGAGCGCTACTGCCAAATTGAGCTACCCCGGACCGTGCTTTACCAGGTGAACTACCCCGGATCAGTCTCAGGAACAGAATTTAGCGGCATTGCCGTAATTCCTGCCTCGACCTCGGCATGGCAGTTAGCGCAGAGAAGGGCGCACTTCCGGGCCTCGGCACGGCATCGCGCCAATGAGCGGCTCAGACCGCCCTGTCCGAGATGGAAACTCTTCGTCCGCGGGTCTAGGTGGTGGAACTGCAGCGCTTGTTGACAACGGTCATAGCCACAGATCAAGCATTGGCCGCCCGCCTCTTCCACCAATCTCCGCTTGACCTCCCTCCGGCGACCTGCAACCCGTTCGAGCCGGCACCGCTTACACCGATAGAAGCCTCGCCCCTCGAGGACGAAGTCCGTTCTCCCGTGCCGCCGGCACACCAGGGAGGTCATACGCGGCCTATCCGCGGGAGCACAATGTTGATGAGGCGGCGACTTCAACTCGTACTTGCGGACCCAGTAGCGGATCGTCGCCAGGCTGCGATCCATCTCGTGAGCGATCTCCCGCAGCGACCGGCCGGCTGCCAGCAGACACTCCAACTCCTCTTTCGACGGAGGCCCTTTCGCTGCGTGCCTCTCCGCCTTAACAGCCACCAACCCATGCTTCTTCAGCCAGTAGCTGACCGTCGATTCGTGCTTGCCGATCTGCTTCCCGATCGCTTCCAGCGACATTCCCTCGGCCAAGCGCTCTTCTAGGAACTCCTTCTCCACGGCTGCATTCTCTCAAGTGCTGCAGACAGAAAAATGCGGATTGAGTTGGCTACATGGTGCCCGCCGGGCGCTCGGCGTGGGCGATTCGGTTGACGAGGGCGGCGCGTTCGCGACTGAGGGCGGCGCGGCGCTCGTAGTCGCCGCGCTCGCCGGCGGCGGCGATCTCGCCCTCGAGGCGGCGCTGCTCGAGGAGGAGGAAGTTGAGCTCCATCGCCTCGTGGGAGGCGGGCTCCTCGCGGCTGATGATCACCAGTTCGGCGATCAGGCCGGCGAGCTCGGCGTCGTCGTGCGGCAGGTTCGAAGCCGGGTCCTCCGGGTGCTCGCGCAGCCAGGTGGCGGCGCGCAGGCCGGTCGGCGAGAGGTGGGCGTCGGTGAGGCGCGCCAGGTACTCCTTGCCCTCGCCCGGCATCGCGATGCACATCGCCAGCAGCGCCCGCTCGCGCCGCTCGCGCGAGGTCAGCTCGGCAGTGCGGCGCGGTCTGGGCGCCTCGGCGCTGGAGCCTGATTCGGGCGGAGCCTGTTCGCGCCCGCCGCTCGCCGGGGTCGCCGCCACCACGCGCCCCATCACCATCGCCGGGTCGAGGTCGAGCCGCTCTGCCACGCGGCGGACGAGTTCTTCTCGGCTCACGGTTTCTCCCATCCCCGCCAGCACCGGTGCCACCTCGGCCAGTGCCCGGTCGCGCTCGAGAGGCGAGCCGACGTCGGTGCGGGCGAGCACCAGCCCGACCTGGAAGGAGGTCAGCTCCTCGGCCTGCTCCAGCAGCGCCCCGAAGCGCTCCGGCCCGCCGTCCGCGGCCATCATCTCGGCCGGGTCCTCGCCAGCTGGCATTGCCGCCACCTGCAGCCGCATCCTCCGCCCCGCCGCCACCCGTTGGGCGCGCAGCATCGCCTCCTGGCCGGCCGAATCGGCGTCGAGCGCCAGCACCACCTC
>JBQCCT010000295.1:0-4034 GCA_051961955.1 Solirubrobacterales bacterium | reverse complement strand
TGGGGGGCCCCCCCCGCCCGCCCCCCACCCCCGGGTTTTCTTTCCCCTTTTCTCGTGTCCAACTGCAACCACGGGATTCGGTTTGCTTGACGCAGACGACCGGGTCGAGGCCCGCCGCTTCGATCGCCGCCAGGGGGTACGAGTAGAGCGGTCGGCCTCCCAGTTCGACCCATGCCTTGGCACCACCGAGGCGGCTACCGCGGCCGCCGGCCAACACCGCGCCCAGGGTCGCCGGCCGATCCGCCGCGCCGGCTCCGTCTCCCCTCGCGCTGTCCGCCTCCATACCGACGAAGTGTTTCAGTGCGGCGCGCCGGGTAGCCTCGGCTCGTGGCTCTCGAAGACGCCCATGGACGGCTGCTCGGCGACCTGCGGGTCTCCGTCACCGACCGCTGCAACTTCCGCTGCCGCTACTGCATGCCGGCCGAGGGGATGCCGTGGATCGACCGGGCGGAGATCCTCAGCTTCGAGGAGATCGAGCGGCTGGTGCGGCTCTTCGTCGCGCTCGGGGTGCGGGACGTGCGGCTGACCGGCGGCGAGCCGCTGGTGCGGCGCGAGTTCCCGGCGCTGGTGGCGCGGCTGGCGGCGATCGGCGGCATCCGCGACCTCTCGCTCACCACCAACGGCTACCTGCTCGCCCGCGACGCGGAGGCGCTGGTCGCCGCCGGCATCCACCGGGTCAACGTCTCGATCGACTCGCTCGCCCGCGGCCGCTTCTTCGAGATCACCCGCCGCGACGCGCTGGAGCAGGTGCTGGAAGGGCTGGAGGCGATCGCCGCGCACCCGCAGGTGCGGCCGATCAAGGTCAACGCGGTGCCGATGCCCGGCTTCGGCGCCGAGGAGGTGCGGCGCTTCTGCGAGCTGGCGCGGCGGCGCGACTTCCAGGTCCGCTTCATCGAGTTCATGCCGCTCGACGGCGAACGCGCCTGGCGGCCCGACGACGTGCTCAGCGGCGCCGCGATGCGGGCGCTGGTCGAGGCCGCTGGATGGGCGCTGCGGGAGCTGCCGCGCGAGCCTCACTCCACGGCGCGCGTCTTCGCCTTCGCCGACGGCCGCGGCGAGATCGGCTTCGTCAACCCGGTGACGGAGCCGTTCTGCGCCGACTGCAACCGCATCCGCCTCACCGCCGACGGCAAGCTCCGCACCTGCCTCTTCTCCCAGCACGAGACCGACCTGCGCGGGCCGCTGCGGGCCGGCGCCGGCGACGCCGACCTGGAGCGGATCGTCCGCGACGCGGTCTGGCGCAAGGAGCTGAAGCACCGGGTCGGCGAGCCGGGCTTCCGGCCACCGGCGCGAACCATGAGCGCGATCGGAGGCTGAGATGAGACGGGACCAGTGGCTGGCCGAGTTCTGCGCGCGACTCGGGTTGGAGCCGCCGAGCAAAGAGGAAGTCGCGGCGCTGCTCGACCTAGCCGCCACCGCCGCCCACAGCTCCGAGCGCACCGCCGCCCCCCTCGCCTGCTGGATCGCCGGCCGCACTGGCCGCCCGGCGAGCGAGCTGAACGAGATCGCTCAGACGATCCGCTCAGAGCCCGAGTAGACGTTCACCGAGCCGCGCCTGGCGAAGCCAGCCAAGGTCATGTTGCGGTCGACGGCTAACTCGATCGCCAGGGAGCTGGGGGCGCCTACGCCGACGAGGATCGGGCAGCCGGCGACGGCGGCCTTCTGGACCAGCTCGAAGGAGAGGCGGCCGCTGACGCAGATGATGCGGTCGCGGAGGGGGAGCCGGCCCTTGCACAGCGCCGCCCCCACCACCTTGTCCATCGCGTTGTGGCGGCCGACGTCCTCGCGGGCCAGCAGCAACTGGCCCTCGGCGTCGAAGAGGCCGGTCGCGTGCAGGCCGCCGGTGCGCTCGAAGCCGGGCTGGCGCAGCCGCTCCGGCAGGTCGGCCAGCAGCGCCCGCTCGAGTTGCGGCCCCGGCGGCAGCGGCTCGCTCGCCACCGCCACCTCCTCCAGCGCGCCCTTGCCGCAGACCCCGCAGGAGGAGGTCGTGTAGAAGCGGCGGGCGCCGGGGTCGCGCAACAGCGGCCCGGCGACTTCGACCACGTTGGCGGCAAGGTCGCGACTGAGGCCGACCTCGCGCGGGCCGTCGATCAAGCCCTCGCCGTAAAGGAAGCCGAGCGCCAGGTCCTCGTCATGGCCGGGCGTCCGCATCGTCACGCTCAGCGGCTCGCCGTCGACGCGGATCTCCAGCGGCTCCTCGACCGCGACGACGTCCCGCTCGCCGTCCCGCTCGATCTCGCGGAAGAGCCGCGAACCGTCGACTCGGCCTGCCCCATCCCCGAGGTGTAAGTGGCCCGACACCAGCGTTTTTGCGCTACCCCCGGCGGGTAACCCCGAAACGTGACGCGTGTCGCCGCTTAACCCCCATAGCCCCGCCGCTCACCACATCGCCACCCTCTGGTGGTGGATGTTGGCGGTCGCCGGGGTGGTCTTCCTCGGCGCGGTGGCGATGCTGGCGGTGGGTTGGGTTCGGCGAGACCGCCCGGGCCTTCCCTTTTTCGGCGAGAACGAGAAGCTGAACACCGGCCTGGTCGTCCTGTTCGGGATGGCGATCCCGATCGTGATCCTGGTCGCCCTCTTCATCGTCTCCGACCTCGTCCTCCTCAACGAAACCGACGCCCCCGCGGCGAGCAGCACGGCGATGACGATCACCGTGATCGGCCACCAGTGGTTCTGGCAGGTCCGCTACGAAGGCGAAGACGCGGAAACGGCCAACGAGATCCACATCCCGGTGCGCACCCCGATCAACCTCGTAGTCCGCAGCGCCGACGTCATCCACTCCTTCTGGGTGCCGGAACTGAACCGCAAGATCGACACGATCCCGGGGCAGGCCAACTCGATCGAACTGTACGCCGAACGGGCCGGCGTCTACCGCGGCCAGTGCGCTGAGTTCTGCGGCCTCCAGCACGCCCACATGGCGTTCCGCGTCTACGCCGAACCGATGCCCAAGTTCGAAGCCTGGCTAACCAACATCAAGCAACCCGCCCGCGAACCGACCACCCCGCTGGCCCGCCAGGGCCAGCGGGCCTTCATGCGGGATGGCTGCGCCGCCTGCCACACCATCGCCGGGACCGAAGCAGAAGGAACCGTGGGGCCGAACCTGACGCATCTAGCCGGCCGCCAGACCCTCGCTGCCGACACCATTCCCAACACCCCGGAAGACCTCTTCCGCTGGATCCAGAACCCGCAGAGCATCAAGCCCGGCGTGAAGATGCCCGGCCTCGGCCTCGGCCCGGAAAAATTCCACGCGATCGTCGCCTACCTGACGGGGCTGAGATGACGGTCTCGGCCCCTCCCGCCCACGTCCGCCTCAACCGCCTGGAGCGGATCTGGAAAGAGAGTCCCGGCGTGCTCGGCTGGCTCACCACCGTCGACCACAAGCGGATCGGCATCCTGTACTTCTTCACCTCGCTCTTCTTCTTCGGCGCCGGCGGCGTCGAGGCGCTGGCGATCCGCACCCAGCTGATCGGCCCCAACCAGTCCACCCTCGACCCTGCGACCTTCAACGAAATGATGTCGACCCACGGGACGACGATGATCTTCTTCTTCGTCGTGCCGATGTCGCTGGGCGCCTTCGGCAACTACCTGATCCCGCTGATGATCGGCGCCCGCGACATGGCCTTCCCGCGCCTCAACGCGCTCTCCTACTGGATCTTCCTCTGCGCCGGCAGCTTCCTCTACGTCGGCGTCTTCACCGGCAACGCCCCCAGCGCCGGCTGGTTCGACTACGTGCCGCTCGCCTCCAAGGCCTACAGCCCCGGACCGGGGATCGACTTCTACGCGCTCTCGCTGCTGTTCGTCGGCATCTCGACCACGCTCGGCGCGATCAACGCGATCGTCACCATCTTCAAGTTGCGCGCGCCGGGGATGTCGCTGAACCGGATGCCGCTGTTCTGCTTCGCCTTCCTCGCCGTCTCCTTCGCGCTGATCTTCGCCCTGCCGGCGCTCAGCACGGCGCTGATCCTGCTCGAGCTGGAACGGCTGCTCGGCTTCCACTTCTTCATCCCCGCGAGCGGCGGCGACCCGATCCTCTG
>JBQCCT010000294.1:0-3057 GCA_051961955.1 Solirubrobacterales bacterium | reverse complement strand
TTAAGCTCCGATTCCATCAAGCGGGCGAGTAAGGCCATCAAGCAGGTGGTGAAGCAGATCTTGCGGGAAGTGAGGGAACGGAAACCCCTGCCCGTGGTCTGGGTGCTCGGCTCGGTGATCGTCGTCGTCTTCGTCGGGTTGCTTGTGTTCGACAGCGCGACCCGCCCCTACGCCGGCTGGTTCCTGCTGGGAATCTTCGTCCTCGGCATCGTCCTGGCGCTGGCGGCGTCGCTCGAAAAGGGAAACCGGGCCGAGGTCTGGGGGGAGCTTGGCCGCAGTCTTCTCGTGGCTGGACTGCTGGCGTTTGCGGTCTGGCTGGTCGGCGAGCTGCGCAAGCCGGACGAAGAGAAGAACGCCTTGCGCATCACCCTCGGCCTGCAGCAGGACTTGCGGGGGATCGACCTCCACGGGAAGGACCTGAGGGACTTCGACCTCGCGGGGAAGAACCTCAGTGGGGCCGATCTCGAAGGAGCCCAGCTCAGCGGAGCCACTCTGGCCGGGACCAAGCTGACCGACGCCAACCTCACCAAAGCCGACCTGTCAGGTGCCGACATCAAGGAAGCCATTTTCAACCGGGCGGATCTCTCTGGCGCCGATCTGCACGGCGCCAAAGCAGCCTTGGCCCACTTCTATGAAGCGAGGATGGTGGGCACCGACCTTTCAGGGGCGGAACTGAGCGGCGCGAAGATGAGGGGGGTTTGCCTCGCCGGCGGGAGCCTGGTCGACGCCTCCCTACCCGACGCTCATCTGGAGGAAGCCACGCTGACCGACGCCGATCTGGAGGGGGCGCAGTTCTGGTTCGACTTGCGCCCGGCCTACCTGGAAGACATCGCGCTGGACGGCGCCGAGAACGCGCAGGAGGCTCAGTGGCCCCCTGACTTTGCCGGGCGCGTCCGAGAGCTGACCGCGCCCGGCGAAGCCGATTCGCCTCCGATCGCGAGTGTTCCCCGTAGCGGATTCGCCTCCGGCACCGTGCGCACCGTCCTCGATGGGGACACCATTCTGCTCGACACCCCGGGCGGGCAACTGCCGGTCCGGCTGAGCAGCATCGACGCCCCGGACCTCGATAAGACCGGCGGCGTCGCCGCCGAAGAGATGCTGCGCCGGCTCGTTCCGCCCGGCTCCCAGGTGTCGTTCACCTACGACGAGGACCGCGCCGACAAATTCGGCCGCCAGCTCCTCTACCTGTTCGACCGCGATGGAGAGCTCGTCAACCAGCTGTTGGTCCAGCGCGGAGCGGTGGTTGCCAGCTCTGATCCGAGCGAAAACGGGGTCCACAACGTCCGCTATGCGGAACAGCTGGCGGCCGCCGAATTATGGGCGAGGCAACACGGGCTCGGGCTCTGGGCGGAATGCCCTTCCCCTTGAGTTTCGCGCTGGCTCAGCGGCGCTTGCGCATCGTCCGCCGCCCGACCTTGAGCAGCGGGCCCATCCCCTCGCGCAGCGCCTTCGCGCGGACCTCTCCCTTGCCGTAGAGGATCTTCGCCGAGGCGCGGACCGCTTCGCCGAGGGTCTCGTCATAGGGGTGCCACCAGAAGTCGCGGGTCACGCCCGGCTCCCAGGCGTTCATCTTGATGTTGACGCACTCGTAGAAGCCGAATTTGGAGTGCGAGCGGCCGAGGCCGGAGTCCTTGACCCCGCCCCAGGAGCACTGGCAGGCGCCGTGGCTGAAGGAGTGGTCGTTGACCCAGACCATCCCCGACTCGATCCGCCGGGCGATGCGGGCGCCGCGCTGGCGGTCCTTGGTCCAGACCGAGGCGCCGAGGCCGAATTCGGAGTCGTTGGCGAGGTCGATCGCCTCCTGCTCGGAGTCGACGACGACGATCGGCAGCACCGGGCCGAAGATCTCCTCGCGCATGATCCGCATCTCGTGGGTGACGCCGGTGAGGACGGTGGGGGCGATGTAACGGCCGGCGGCGAGGCCGGGCGGATCGACCGGGCCGCCGCAGCGCTTGGTGGCGCCACTGGCGACCGCGTCCTCGATCAGCTCGACGACGATCCCGTACTGATCCTCGGAGGTCATCGGGCCGATCTCGGTGTCCCACTCGAGCGGGTTGCCGAGTCGCAGCTTCTCGGCCTCGCGGGCGACGCCCTCGGTGAAGCGGTCGGCGACGTCGCGCATCACGTAGACACGCTCGATCCCGGAGCAGGTCTGGCCGGCGTTGGCGAAGCCGCCCCAGACCGCGCCGGAGACGGCGTTGTCGAGGTCGGCGTCGGAGCAGACGATCATCGGGTCCTTGCCGCCGAGCTCCAGCACCGAGCCCTTGAGCTCGCCGGAGCAGACCTCGCCGACCTTGCGCCCGACCTCGACCGAGCCGGTGAAGAAGACCTTGCCGACGCTGGAGCGGCAGAGCGCGTCGCCGATCCGGCCGCCGCCGTGGACGACCCGGACCAGGCCCTCCGGCAGCCCGCCCTTCTCGAAGACCTGGGCGATCCGCTCGCCCAGCAGCGGCGTCAGGCTGGCCGGCTTGAGGACGACGCCGTTGCCCGCCATCAGCGCGATCGCGACCTCGCCGAAGGGGATCGACCAGGGGTAGTTCCAGGGGGCGATGACGCCGACCACGCCGATCGGCTCGTAGGTGAAGCGGCCTTTCTTGGAGAGCGTGAAGGCCTGCGTCATCGGCACCTTCTCGTCCGCGAGGATCTTCGGCCCCGCCTTCGCGCACCAGTGCAGCGCATCGACGGTCGGCAGCAGCTCCATCGTGTAGGCCTCGGCGCGGGGCTTGCCCTGCTCCTTGACCAGCAGCTCGGCGATCTCGTCGATGTCGTCGAGCAGCGCCTCGGCCGCCCGCTTCATATAGGCGGCCCGCGTCTTCGCCGGCAGCTCCGCCCAGGCCGGCTGGATCCGCGCCACGTCATCGACCACCCCCTGCACCTGCTCCGGCACGATCGTTGGCACCGAGCCGACCAGCTCACCGGTGGCTGGATTGAACGACTCCAGCTTCGAAGTGGACTCGGGCGTCTGAACTGCCGTTGCGCTCTCCATATGCTCGATTCTAGATCGGAAGACGCATTCTGTCCGAAGGCGCCGCCAAGCTGGCGAACGCCAGCTTGGCG
>JBQCCT010000293.1:0-4234 GCA_051961955.1 Solirubrobacterales bacterium | reverse complement strand
GAGGCGCTGATGCCTGGCTGCCCCTCAATCAGCTGCACCGCCTGGTCAGCACGGGTACCGCCCCGCCGTTTACGGCGACGACGACGGGGTGCCGTCGTACTAGCGGTGGTAGCGGCTTTGTTAGTGCTGCCTTTGGGGCGGCCGGGGCCGCGGCGGGTTGCTTTGCCGCCGAGCTCAGCAAGCGCACGCTCGAGTCGCTTGCGCTCCTCATCAAGGTCCTGAAGGCGTCGCTCTACGAATTGCCGGGCCTCGTCGAGCACGTTTTGAGTGGGGGGCATCTAATTCCTTTCCTATCCAAACAGAGAGTGATTCTCTCGGAGAGTCTGCCAGAGTTACACACACTGTGACAGTTGACTGGGAGAAATCAACCAGTTGCCCCAATCGTTTGGCTAGCTCAGCCTTGAGTAGTGGACAAAAAGCTGGGGTGTGTCTAGAACCTGTCTAAGAAGCGCGTTCAGCTTGGCGCTCAGGTGAGATGCGGATTACATTCCTCGCCAGGCCGAGCCTCTCCAGCATGGCAATGATCATTCCCGAAGGATCTGGCTCCCATCGCTTCAGCCCGTGCACCGCGGAACGTGGAAAGGCGTGGTGGTTGTGATGCCATGACTCGCCTAGGGACGGGAGTGCTAGCCAAAAGACGTTGGTGGACCGATCGTCCGTGTCGAAGCGCCGGCTGCCGAGGAAATGGCAGACGGAGTTGACGCTCCAGGTCACGTGATGAACGAAGAAGATCCGCACTAGCCCACCCCAAAGCAGGCCGGTGAGTGCACCGGCGAGAGTGCCGCTGACGAGGTAACCGGTGAGGGCGGGAATGGCAAGAGTGGCGAGGACGAGGAGAGGAAAGCGGCGACTGATCGTTCGCATCCCGCGGTCCTCGTAGAGGTCAGCTGCGTATCGCTTCCAATCAGCCCGACCCTGCGATGACATCAGCCAACCGCTGTGGGCGTGCCAAAGGCCAGAGAACACTCCCTTGACACCGCCGTCGGGGCTGACGTGGGGACTGTGGGGGTCGCCCTCTTCGTCGGTGTGGGCATGGTGTTTGCGGTGATCGGCGACCCAGGCAATGACCGGGCCCTGCACCGCCATCGAGCCGAGGATCGCGAACAGGTACTCCAGCGGCTTCGAAGTCTGGAAGGAACGGTGAGTGAGGAGACGGTGGAAGCCGACGGTGATGCCGATTGCGGTCAGCAGGTACATCGCTGCGGCGATCGCGAGGTCGGCGGTGCTGACCCAGCTGTTCCAGAGGAAGACGATCGCTGCCAGGGTGGCGATGAAAGGAACTACAACGGCGCCGAGGTTGACGGCCTTCTCGGTGCGGCTCATCTCGCCCACATTTGAAGATTTCCCGATCCGCTGAGATAAATATCTTTATTCATCCCAAGATTTTAGAGATAAACTTATCATTGATATGAGCAAAAGCTTGGATTCCGAACCCTGGCGGGGACTTCCAGCCCAGCTCGCCGCCCTGATCGAACCGGAGCTGCCGACGATCACCGAGGAGATCCTGGTGACGATCGGGCGCGAGGTGCCGGAGTACGAACGGCCGCTGGAGGGGCGCTTCGGCCGCGGCATCCGCACCGGCGTCAACCAGGCGCTGCTGCAGTTCGTCGCCTTGATCCGGGATCCCGATATCGATCGCGGGGCGGGGCGGGAGGTCTATCGCGAGCTGGGCCGGGGCGAGCAGCGAGTAGGGAGAACGCTGGACTCGCTGCAGGCGGCGTATCGGCTCGGCGCCCGCGTCGCCTGGCGGCGACTCGCCGAAGCGGGGCAGCGGGCGGACTTGAAGCCCGAGCCGCTGACCTTGCTGGCCGATGCGATCTTCGCCTACATCGACGAGCTCTCCGCCGATTCGGTCGAGGGCTACGCGGAAGCGCAGGCGGCAGTCGAAGACCTGCGTCGCCGCCGGCGCCAGGAGCTGGTCACGCTGCTTCTCCGCGAGCCGCCCGTCGCCGTGGCCGATCTCGCCGCCGCTGCACAGTCGGCCGGCTGGCAGCTGCCAGCTCAAGTCGCCGCCGCGGCTTGCTCTGACCAAGACTTCGCGGTTCTCGCTGGTCGGTTGCCGCCCGATGCCCTCCCCACCGTGCTCGACGGCGTCGGCTGTGTGCTCTTCCCGGATCCCGAGGGGCCCGGCCGAATCGACCAGCTGCGGCGCGTAACGGCCAAAGTCATGGTCGCGCTCGGTCCCGCAGTCGATTCCACTGAGGTCGCCAAATCATGGGGATTAGCCAAAGCGCTCCTCGTTGCTTCCACCGCTGGAACCGTCGAGGGCACCGGCCTGCTTCGGGCCGAGGACCATCTTGCCGACCTCCTCCTTGCCGGCAGCTCGCTACTGACCTCGCGGATCGCCGCTCGACGGCTGGCGCCGCTAGATGGGCTTACCGAGCGCGCCCGCGAGCGCATGGGTGAGACCGCCCTCGCCTACGTCCGCCACCACGGCAACGCGGTGGCGATGGCGGCAGAGCTCCACGTCCACCCGCAGACCGCGCGCTACCGCATCGCCCGCCTGCGCGAGCTGTTCGGCGAGGAGCTCGACGACCCCGACGCCCGCTTCGAGCTGGAGATCGCCTTGCGAACCGGCATGCCGCGTTAGCGGTGTTGAGGGAACTCAACCGGGAAGCGCTCGGGATTGGTGAAGATGCGGAGTGACCGCACCGCGCCGTCAGCCACTTCAATTGCAGCGATGTTGATGAAGCCTTCGGAGACGCTGTCCATGCGCACGCCGGGGTCGCCGTTGACGAGCACCCGGGTGAAGACGGGGTCGGTCGGGTAGGCGCTTTTGCGCTGGACGCCGACCAGGAAGTGAGAGATCTTGTCGGCGCCGTAAATCGGCTTGCGGGCCGCGGTGACGACCCCGCCGCCGTCCGTGTACATGATCGCGTCGGCCGCCAGCAGGTCGCGGATCTGATCGACCTCGCCGGAGACCGCGGCGGTGAGGAAGGCGGTGGCGAGCCGCTCCCGCTCCTCCTCGCTGACCGGGCGCCGGCGGCTCGAGTCGCCGGCGTGCTCCCGCGCCCGTTTGGCGATCTGGCGGACGTTGGCCGGCGTTTTCTCGAGCACGTCGGCGATCTCGGCGTATTCGAGGTCGAAGGCATCGCGGAGGACGAGGACCGCGCGCTCGACCGGGTTCAACCGCTCCAGCGCGCCGAGCAGCGCCAGGTTCAGCCGCTCGGCCTCGATCGTCTGCGTCTCCGGCGTCTCCGGGTCGGTGACCAGCGGCTCCGGCAGCCAGGGGCCGACATAGACCTCGCGCCGGGCGCGGGCCGAACGCAGGCGGTCGAGCGCGAGTCGGGTCGTCACCGTGACCAGGAACGACTCGGCGTTGCGAATCGCCTCCCGGTCGGCCCGGTCCCAGCGCAGCCAGGCATCCTGGACGACGTCCTCGGCCTCGGTCAGCTCGCCCAGCAGTCCGTAAGCGATGCCCAGCAGGCGCGGACGGCAGACTTCGAAGGCGTCCTCCCTCATGCCAGCGCCGGGACTGGAGCCTGCAGGGCCGCGGCGGCCGCGGCGGCGCCGCTGGAGATCGCCGCGTCGACCAGCCAGCCCTCTGGCCCGATCCAGTCGCCGGCGAGGTAGAGACCCTCGCCGCGGTCGATCGCCGGGCGCCCGGCGAGACCGCCGGTGGCCGGCGTGGTGATCGCCGAGACGGCGGCCATGCGGGGAAGGAAGCGCTCCAGGGTCACCCGCTCGCGCCAGCCAGACTGCACGGCGTCGGCCAGCGCCTCGAGCTGGGCGCGGGGCTGGCGGGTGTAGCTGGCGAGGCTGAGCAGGACGCCGTCGCGATGGCGGGGAGGGGAGTGGCGGGAGAGGTAGGTCGGCTCGTCGACGCCGAGCGCGAAGCGCTGGGTGCGCCGCGGCAGGCTGCTCAGCCCGAGGTCGAGCACGCTTAGCTCCGCGGCTGGCCCGGGTGCGGACGGCGCCATCTCGCCCAGCAGCTTGGCGATTGCGGGAGGCTCGCCGGCGGCGACGACGAGGATCTCGGCGCGCAGCGTCTCCTCGTCCAGAGTTACGGTCCAACTGTCGCCGTCGCGGCTGAGACCGCGCACCGCGGCACGCGTCCGCACGGTTGCGCCGTTGGTCTCGGCCCGGGCTGCGAGCGCATCCACCAGCGACTGCCAGCCGCCGTGCAGGTAGCGGACGCTCGGGTAGAGGCCGAGCTTGAGCTGGGTGAGGGCGGCGTCAGCGCTAAACGCCTCATGGTCGGCGACGAACGTCGTTACTCGCACTAGGGCGCCCG
>JBQCCT010000292.1:0-3376 GCA_051961955.1 Solirubrobacterales bacterium | reverse complement strand
CGACGTGGGCGGCGATCCCGTACTCGGCGAGCTTGTGCATCTCCTCGGTGCGGATCTGGATCTCCAGCGGCTTGCCCTCGGGCCCGATCACCGTCGTGTGCAGCGCCTGGTACATGTTGGCCTTCGGCATCGCGACGAAGTCCTTGAAGCGCCCGGGCAGCGGCTTCCAAAGCGAGTGGATGACACCGATCGCGCCGTAGCAGTCCTTGACGGAGTGGACGATCACCCGCATCGCGGTGAGGTCGAAGATCTCGTTGAACTCGCGGCCCTTCTTGGCCATCTTCGTGTAGATCGAATAGAAGTGCTTGGCGCGGCCGGAGATCTGCGCCTCAATCCCGACCTGCTCCAGCTCCTTGGCGAGGAACTCGCCCGCCTCCGCGACGTAGGACTCGCGTTCGTCGCGCTGCTGAGCGACCAGCTGTTTGATTTCCGCGTACTTGCGCGGGTGAAGGGTGGCGAAGGAGAGGTCCTCCAGCTCCCATTTGATCGCGTGGATCCCGAGCCGATGCGCCAGCGGCGCGTAGATCTCCAGCGTCTCGTGCGACTTCAGCGTCTGCTTCTGCTTCGGTAGGGCGCCGAGCGTGCGCATGTTGTGGAGACGGTCGGCCAGCTTGATCAGGATCACCCTGACATCGGTGGCCATCGCCACCATCATCTTCCGGTAGTTCTCGGCCTGCCGCTCGTCGCGGCTCTCGAAGGTCATTCCGGTCAGCTTGGTGACGCCGTCGACCAGCTGGGCGATCTCGTCGCCGAACTCGGCCCGGATTTCCTCCAGGCTGGCGGTGGTGTCCTCAACGGTGTCGTGAAGCAGGGCAGCGCAGAGCGTCTCGGTGTCGAGCCGCATGCTGGCGCAAATTTGGGCGACCCCCACCGGGTGGGTGATGAACTCGTCACCGGAGCGCCGCACTTGGTCGGCGTGGCGCTCGCAGGAGAAATCGAAGGCGCGCTCGACCTTGGCTCGGTCGATCGTCGCCACCGCGACCGTGGCGCCGCCGTTGCCGCTGCCGTTTGCGGACACGGAGGAGTCGAACTCCTCGACCACGGCAAAAAGATCGGCCAGGAGCTCCTTGTGCTCTACGGCAGTTTCGGTCTTGCGAGGTATTGCTGGGCCTCCGAAAGTCTTTCGCTGTAAGCGCGGAACGCAGCCGAACGCTGCAGATCCGTCTTCTCTGAGGATACGACCCGAATCACCCCTGCGCCGCCTTCCGGCTCCCCCTGCACCAGGCCGAGCTCGGCGAGGACCCGGAAGCGACGGGCACAGGCCTCGGGGCAGAGGGGGTGAGTTCCACTGCCGGCAAGGGCCTGGCGGAGGGTGTTTCCGCTGGTCTCGCTGGGCTCGCGTAGAGCCCTGAAGACGGTCACAATCGCCTCCCGCCCCGGCCACTGCTCGGCCAACGCCTTCACCGCAAAGTCACGCTCCGCGTCGGTCCAGAGCAGGTGGAGGAAGCCGGGACCTTCCTCGAAGGGGAGCTCGGCGCGAGATGCGTCGGCCTCGCTCGGTGGGGGGTCGACGAGGACGACGTGCTCGAAGGCGGTCGCCAGCTCCGGGGCGCGCTCCAAAGCCGCGTAGTCGGTAAGGGCGAGGCCGGAGCTGCTCCGACCCCGCAAGGCGACGATCTCCTCGTCACCGCAGCGATGGCAGGCGATCAGCGCGGCGCCGCCGTTGAAGCGGGCAAGGCCGGTGGCGCCACTAGCCAGCGCCGCCCGCCGCGAAGCATCGGCGCAGACGGCAAGCACGCCGGCGCCACTCGAAACGAGCTCCGCTATCGCCACCGTCGCCGAGGTTCCGCCCTGGACGACACGCCGCCCCTCGCGAGTCCGCGTCAGTCCTTGCTGTACAAGGGTTGAGGCGGACTCGGCGGAGAGCTCTGTAGTGCGCTCGGCTTCGAAGCGGCTCCACCATTCGGAGTCGTCGCAGTCGCAGGTGTGGATCCGAACCGTCTTATCGACCTCGGGGTCCAGCGGCAACGGGTAGAGCTCTCGCAGCACCACCCGCGGCTCTACCGAGCCGTTCCAGTGGTTGACCTCAAGGCGGATCGTCGCGTCGAGGACGTCCTCGTCCTCGACTCCGAGGCTGGCACGGCCGAAGGCGACCCCGAGCGCGCGGTGGGAGCCGCTGTGGAGACTGAAGCGGGCGTGCTTGCCCTCCCCCATCGCTCGTACATCGCTGACCCGGGCCGACGGCACCAGCAACCGCACCCCGGGATTGCCCATCCCGAACGGCGCCAACTGCTTCAGCTCCTCGGCCAGCTCCAAGCCGAGCCCGACTCCGCCGACGATCGCGTCGACCCGCTCCGTCCGCCGCAGGTCCTCCTCGTTCAATATCGACTGCGCGTGCGCTGCAAAAGCCTCCTGGAAAGCCCGCACGTTCTCGGCCCGAATCTGGAGCCCCGCCGCCGCGCGATGCCCCCCGAAGCCCTCCAGGTGCTCGCCGCAGGCCTCGAGCGCCCCGAGCAGATCGAACCCGGAGATGCTCCGTCCCGAGCCGCGCCCGTTCCCTTCTTCATCTAGGGAGATGACAACCACCGGCCGATGGTGCCGCTCGACCAGACGTGAGGCGACGATCCCGACGACCCCAGGATGCCAACCCCGCCCCGCGACGACAAGCCCCGGCGCTTCGCGCAGGTGGCCCGGCAACTCCCGCCGCGCCGACTCGGCAGCGGCGTCGACCTCGCGCTCGGTGGCGCGACGCTCGGAGTTGGCGCGGCTCAGCTCGACGGCGATCGCCTCGGCTCGATGCGGGTCCTCGGTGAGGAAAAGCTCTACGCCGGCGTCGGCGCGATACAAGCGACCCGCCGCATTGATGCGCGGCGCGAGCCGAAAGCCGAGGTCGGTCTCGTCTAGCTGCTCAGACTGGCATTTGGCCGCGGCCATCAGCGCCCGCAGCCCCAACCGCTGCCCGCGCCGAATCTCGGCCAGACCCCTGCGCACCAGAGACCGGTTCTCCCCCACGAGGGGCACCACATCCGCAACAGTCGCCAGAGCAACCAAATCCAAATCATCATCAACCTCGGGGGCGGCGTTCCCGGGACCTACTTGCTCTGTGGGTCCGGGGAACGCCGCCCCCGCCGCCCCCAACTTCAAAGCGCAAGCCAGCTTCCACGCGACCGCCGTCCCGCAGAGAGAAGCGAATGGGTAGTTGCTGACTTCCGGATGGAGAATCGGACAGTCGGGCAGCTCGGCGGCCTGCTGGTGATGGTCGGTGACGATGACCTTCATCCCCAGCGCTTTTGCCAGCGCCACCTCCTCGACGGAGGTAATCCCGCAGTCGACCGTCAGCAAGATCTCGGTGCCGCGCTCAGCAAGGCGCTTGACGTTCCCAGCGCTGAGGCCATAGCCGTCCTCGACGCGGCTGGGGATGAACCAGTCGCAGTCG
>JBQCCT010000291.1:0-10605 GCA_051961955.1 Solirubrobacterales bacterium | reverse complement strand
CCTCGACGAGCCGACCGCCGGGGTCGACGTCGAGCTGCGCCTGGAGCTCTGGCACTACGTCCAGAAAATCAACCAGGAGGGGACGACGATCCTCCTCACCACGCACTACCTGGAGGAGGCGGAGCAGCTCTGCGACCGCATCGCCTTCATCGCCGAGGGTCAGATCGTCGCCGAGGGGACCAGCGAGGAGCTGGCGGCCCGCTTCGAAGTCGCCAACCTCGAGGACGCCTACCTGGCGCTGGTCGGCCGCAAAGAGCTCTCCCGCTCGCACATCGAGCTCGAGGCCGAGGTCGAGGCGTGAGCTCCGCGCAGATCCGCTTCGCGACGCTCTGGCGCCGCGAGGTCAACCGCTTCATGAAGATCAAGAAGCAGACGATCGGCGCGCCGATGCTGGAAACGTTCCTCTACATCACCGTCTTCGGGGCGGCGCTCGGCTCGCGAATCAAGCACCTGCACGGGATCGACTACATCCTCTTCGTCATCCCCGGCCTGATCATGATGGCCTTCTCGACCAACGCCTTCTCCAATAACTCCTCCTCGATCCTCCAGCAGAAGTTCCAGGGGGCGATCCAGGACCAGCTCTCCTCGCCCGCCTCGCCGGCCGAGCTGCTGCTCGCCTTCTCGCTCGGCGGCTTCATGCGCGGGCTGATGGTGGCGACGCTGACCTTTCTCGTCTCGGTGATCCTGGTCGGGCTGCCGGTGGATCATGTGCTCGTCCTGATCCCGTCGTTGGCCCTGGTCGGGTTCTTCTTCTCCCAGCTGGGGGTATTGATCGGCGTCCGCGCCGAACAGTTCGACGACGTCGCCTTCGCCCAGACCTTCGTCCTGCAGCCGCTGATCTTCCTCGGCGGCGTCTTCTACTCGGCGGCGCTGCTGCCGCAGCCGTTCGAGACCCTGACCCGCTTCAACCCGATCTTCTACATGATCAACCTGGTCCGCTACGGCTTCGTCGGCTTCAGCGAAGTCAGCATCCCCCTCTCCCTGCTGGCCCTGACCGCCGCCACCGCCGCGCTCTTCCTGGTCAACCTGCGCCTCTTCAGTCGCGGCTACCGCCTCCGCTCCTAGATTTTTCAGCGTCCGCTGAATTCGCTCCCCCATAAGGGGGAAAATTCAGCGGACGCTGATTTTTGCCCCGGGTGAGAGAGGGTCAGCCGACGTTCTCGTCGATCCAGGCGAGGTAGCCGGGGGAGCCGGCGACGATCGGGGTGGCGATGATCTCCGGCTCGTCGTAGGAGTGGACCTCGCGGATCGCGGCTTCGACCGCCTCGTAGGCCGCCCGCGTCGTCTTCGCCAGACACTGCCACTCCTGCTCCGTCTGAACCCCGCCCTGCCAGCTGTACCGGCTCGTGATCGGCCCGACCACCTGCACGCAAGCGGCAAGTCGCCGCTCGACCAAGAGACGAGCGAGCCAACCGGCCTCCTCTTCAGAACGGCAGGTCGTCAGTACCTGGATGTAGTCAGCCATAGCGGAACGGTACGACGGTCCGGTTGCCCCCCATCTCATCCAGGATCGGCGACCGGCACGCCCACTTTGCCGTGGTCATCGGGAAGCAGCAGGATCGCCCCCTCGCCGGTCACATAGGCCTCCTCGCCGTGCTGGACGACGTCCATGCCCATCGCCTCCTCGCGGTCGCTGGCCCGCAGCGGCATCACCGCGCCGATCAGCTTCAGCAGGACGAAGGTCATCACGAAGGCATAGGTAGGCCCGGCCAGCACCGCCAGCACCTGGTCCCAGAGCTGGGCGGCGTTGCCGTAGAAGAGCCCGTCGGAGACTCCGTTCCAGGCCTGCTGGGCGAAGAAGCCGATGAAGAGGATGCCGCAGAGGCCCGCGGTGCCGTGGGCGGCGAGGACGTCGAGGGTCTCGTCGACCCTGGTCCGCGTCCGGTAGGCGATCACCGCGTAGCTCGGCAGCGCCCCGGCGAACCCCAGCAGCATCGCCCAGCCGGGACTGATGAAGCCGCCCGCGGGGGTGATCAGCACGCAGCCGACGACGATCGCGGTGGCGGCGCCGATCGCGGTCACTTTGCGCCCCCGGATCAGGTCGAGGATGAACCAGCCGACCAGGGTGCAGGCGGGGCAGAGCAGGGTGTTGACGAAGGCGAGCACGCTCGGATTCCCGGTCGAGAAGCCGCTGCCGCCGTTGAAGCCGAACCAGCCGAACCACAGCAGACCCGCCCCGAGCAGGACGAAGACGGCATTGTGGGGAAGGAGCGCCTGGCGGCCGTAGTCTTTGCGCGCGCCGACGACCAGCGCCGCCGCCAGGGCCGAGAAGCCGGACCCCATCTCGACCGGAACGCCGCCGGCGAAGTCGAGCGTGCCGCCGGACATCAGCCAGCCGTCGCCGAAGGCCCAGTGGGCGAGGACGGCGTAGACCAGCACCGACCACAGCGCCGCGAAGACGAGGAACGGCCCGAAGCGCATCCGCTCGACCACGGCGCCGGAGATCAGCGCCACGGTGATGATGCAGAAGGTGGCCTGGAAGGCGAAGAAGACGAGCTCGGGAATCGTCCCACCCGCCCGGGGCGCGAAGTCGACGCCGTTGAGGAAGGCGTTGCCGAGGCCGCCGATGACCTTGCCTTCGCCGCCGTCGAAGGCAAGCGAGTAGCCGACCGCGGCCCAGGTGACAGCGGCGACCGCGATCGCGGCGATGCTCATCATGAAGGTGTTGAGGACGTTCTTCGAGCGCACCAGCCCGGCGTAGAAGAGTCCCAGCGCCGGCGTCATCATCAGCACCAGCGCGGTGGCGACCAGCATCCAGGCGGTGTCGCCGGTGTCGATCGCGGCGATCATTTGTCCACCGGCGTCACGGCGCCCTCGTCCCGGTCCCCGGTGCGGATCCGCACCGCGTGCTCCAGCGGCACGACGAAGATCTTGCCGTCGCCGACTTCGCCGGTGCGCCCGCCCTCGCAGAGCGCTTCCACGGCCTTGTCAACGAAGTTGTCGGAGACGGCGACCTCGAACCGCACCTTCTCCGAGAGTCCCATCTGCACGGTCGTCCCGCGGTAGGTCTCGACCCGGTCGAGCTCGCCGCCGTGCCCTTGCACGCGGCTGATCGAGAAGCCCCGGACCTCGGCCCGGTAAAACGCCTCGAGAACCTGGTTCGCCTGCTCGGGGCGAACGATCCCGATTACGAGTTTCACGTCTTCATCCTCTCTCCCAAAGGTCCCGCTGCCGGGCGCGAGCCTATCGCGATGGCAACTGGGATTGCGGCCCGGTCCGGCGGCGGGGGCCGGCGCCGCCGCCTCCCTACAATCCGAGGCGAATGGCCACGCGGGTCCGCAGGCGGCGCCGGAAGCCGCACCATCCGATCTGGCACAAGTTCGTGATCCCGCTGGGGGTCTTCCTTGCGCTGGTGCTGGTCGCTGGCGGTTTCGCGGTCGCCTGGGCGATCAACATCTACAACTCGGCGCCGCCGCTCTCGAGCCTGAAACCGGTCGAGAAGGGCCGCTCCTCGGCGATCTACGCCGCCGACGGCAGCCTGATCGGCTTCATCCGCTCGGAAAACATCCGCCAGCCGGTGCCGGGGAAGGCGCTGCCGGAAGACCTGAAAGATGCGACGGTCGCGATCGAGGACAAGGGCTTCTGGCAGCACGGGGCGCTCGACCCGCAGGGGATCGCCCGCGCCGCGCTGAAGGACATCGAAGCGGGGGGGAAGCCGGTCCAGGGGGCCTCGACGATCACCCAGCAGCTGGTTCGTAACCTCTACATCCAGAACCCGCAGGACACGCTCGAACGAAAGATCAAGGAAGCCGCCCTCTCCAACGAACTGTTCGAAAAGCACACCCGCACCTGGATTCTCACCCAGTACCTGAACACGGCGCCGTACGGGACGGTCGAAGGTCAGACCGCGGTGGGGGCGGAGGCGGCCGCTCAGACCTACTTCGGCAAACCCGCCAAGGACCTCGAGCTGAAAGAAGCGGCGCTGATCGCCGGGCTGCCGCAGGCGCCCTCCGAATACAACCCGTTCCTCGACCCGAAGGCGGCCCTGAAGCGCCGTAACGAGGTGCTGAACGCGATGTGGGAACAGGGCTACATCAAGGGCGACGAATACGGCACCGCCCGCACCGAAGGGCTGGGCCTCAACCCGGGCCACAAGTACCAGCTGATCAAGGACCCGTTCCTCTTCGACCTGGTCCAGAACGAACTGATCGAAAAGTACGGGATCAACACCGTCCGCAACGGCGGGCTCAAGGCCTACACGACGATCAATCCCGAACTGCAGGAAAAGGCCGAAAACGCGATCGCCGAAGGCTGCTACACCTGCTACGAAGGCGGCCCGGTGGCCGGTCTCGCCTCCGTCAGCCCCAAGGACGGGGCGATAGTCGCCCTTGCCTCGAGCCCGCCGGGCGAAGGCGAAGAAGAATTCAACTACTCCTGGCAGGCCGAACGCCAACCCGGGTCCTCGTTCAAGACCTTCGTCCTCACGACCGCGATCAAGCAGGGGATCGACCCCTACTCGACTTACTACAACGGAACCTCGCCGATCACTCTGCCGATCCCCGGCGGGGGCTACTGGACCGTCCACAACGCCGAGCCCGGCGGCGGCGTGATGTCGTTAGCGCAGGCGACGACCGACTCGGTCAACGTCGTCTACGCCCAGCTCGACCTCGACGTCGGTCCTGAAAACGTGACCGAAACCGCCGAGGAAATGGGGATCGAAACGGAACTGCAGTCGGTGCCGGCGGAGGCGATCGGCGGTCTCGCCTACGGCGTCAGCCCGCTGGAAATGGCCGACGCCTACGCGACTCTCGCCAACGGCGGCATCCACCACGACCCGACCGCGGTCAGCCGGGTCGAATTCCCCAACGGCAAGGTCGACGACCTGCTGAGCGAAAACGGCGAACGGGTCCTCACCCCGGGCCAGGCCGCGGAGGTCACGAAAATCCTCGAAACCGTGATCACCGAAGGCACCGGCGCCGGCTACACCTACATGGGCTGTGGCTCAGAGGCCGGCAAGACCGGGACCTCGGAGGGCGAGTCCGACGCCTGGTTTGTCGGCTACACGCCGCTGTACTCCACTGCCGTTTGGGTCGGCCACCCGACCTCGCGCGAATACACCGGCTTCGGGGGCCCCACGGCCGGCCCCGTCTGGCGCGCCTACATGGAGTCGGCCCAGGGGGGCGACTGCCCCGAATTCGAATCGCCGAGCTCGCTGCCGGAACTGGAAAGCCTCCAGAGCGAACATACCTCCTCGGGCTACGAAGCCTCCGAAGAAGAATTCGAAGGCGAATTCGAAGAAGAAGAAGGCGAAGAAGAAGCCGAAGGCAAGGGCAAGGGCAATGAAGGCGGCAACCAACCCGCCCCTACGCCGGAACCGAAACCGGCCCCAGAACCCGCTCCGGCCCCGGCTCCAGCGCCCCCTCCGCCGCCTGGCGGCGGCCTCAGCCCCGGCTGATCAGGTCTTAATTACTCGGGACCTATTGACCGGAGCTTTAGTTTGTGTTAGAACAACGCCTGTTCCCAATCGGAACCAGGGGATGGATCAGATGGGCTTTCCCCTGTGCGCGAGCCGTAACGCAACCCGACGTTTTGCGTCGGATCTAAGGAGAAACACATGAAGTATCTGAAGATGCTCGGCCTTGCCGCTGTGGCGGCGATGGCTGTGATGGCGTTCTTCGGGGCCAGCTCGGCTTCGGCGACCGTCCTCTGCACAACAACAACAGCCCCGTGCGGCACCGGCTGGCACGTCGACAAAACCGTCGGCACCGCCATCGGCTCGACGAGCCTCCACTCAACAGGCGGAGCTCTCGAAGCCACATGTACGGAATCGAGCTCGACTGCTGAAAAATCCACGACAGGCAGCTCGACCACGACACCTGTGGGTACCGTGGCCAAAGCTGGCCTGACCTGGGGCGGTTGCAACCAGATCACGGAAACCCTCGAAGGCGGCGAACTCGAAATCCATCAGATCGCCGGAACCCATAACGGCACAGTTACAGCCAAGGGCTTCAAGGTGACAGTTGTCATCGGTGGTCTCAGCTGCACCTTCGGCGCCGGAACCGGCATCCATCTGGGCGTCCTCACAGGCGGAGACCCGGCGATTCTGCACGCCAACGCAGTCGTCAACAAGGTGGCTGGTGGATTCCTCTGCCCGGCCGACTCCGTGTGGGAAGCTACATACCAGATCACAAACCACACATCAGTCTACGTAGTCGCCTCATAAGCGCCTACCAAGTAAATGACTGAAACCGCGGCCGCCCCGATGAGGGGCGGCCGCGGCGTTTAGAGCGACTGCAGCAGTTCCTTGACACGACCTGCTTCTGTGGCTATGCTGCCTGCCGCAGGGTCCGTAACGTAGTGCCGTAACGAGGGGGAAGGGGCTAGGGATGGCTCGTAGTTGGTTGCACCGAATCGCAGGGAGAGGGGCGCTTTGCTGTGTTTTGACGCTTCTCTGCGTTGCCGTGGGGTCAGGAGCTGCGGCCCGCGCAGCCGAAGAAGGTCGAATCTTCAATCCAAAACTCTCGCTGACCGGCGGTTGTACGGAACCCGAAAGTGTCGATCCTATTGCCGATCCCAGTTGCCCTAACGGATATCCCTCCGAACACAAATCCTTTTCGGCTCCGACGGCCGTCACCACCGATTCCTACGGGAATATCTATGTCGCCAGCTTCGGTCAAAAAACGAATGGCTCTGAAGGGCGGATAGACATATTCAATTCCAAAGGCTTCTACATCTCCCAACTGTCCGTCCCGGTGGGGCCCAGGAATCTTGCGGTGGACAGCAAAGGCAACTTGTACGTCTATGCGTTTCCCTTTAATGGTGAACTACGCCGTTACGCTCCTGTAGCACCCTACGAACCAGCGGTCGGCAAAATCGAATATGACGGCGCAAAATTCACCACTATCGTCGAAAAAAGCTTCGCAACGTCTGGGGGGCTCGCGATCGGACCGGAAGATCACTTGTTCTGGAACGACGGGCATTTCATCACCGAATTCAGCTCGGCAGCCGAAGGCAATAAAGTGATCAATTCGGAAATCGGGGGCGGCACCCTCGCAAACCCGACCGGGGTGGGGCTGGCGGTCGACCGCACTCACAAACGGATCTATGCTGCCGATCGAGAAGGTGTGAAATCGGTGATAAGGGTGTTCGAACTCGAAGAACCGCACACCTTGCTGAAAACGATCGACGGCTCAGGGACCCCGGCCGGCGGGTTCGTCAGCGGTTTCCTTTCGATTGCCGTTGATGAAGGGTCCGGGCACATCTTCGTCTACGACGGTAAACCCGCCGACGTCGTCTATGAATTCACCGAAACTGGAGAATATCTGTCGAGTATCAACCGCGAACTCAAAGGACGGTGGGTCTTCGCGGCCGAGATTGCTGTCGACAACGGTCCAAACAGTCCTAACGGAGTGCTGAATCCCTTTGGGGTGCGCTTCCTCTTCGTCCCTGCCTTTCCCGTCGAAACCGGGCATCTCTTCGCCTTCGGTCCGGTGGAACAATGCCCAGCCGTAGTCGAAGGCGTGTCGTTCAGCGGAGTGTCGGAAACGGAAGCTGAACTACTGGCGGAAATCGAACCCTGTGGCCTCGAAACGAACTATTCCTTCGAATACCTTCCCGCCCAGCAATATCTGGAACAGGGGAAAACCTTCTCGGGCGCCCAGGTAGCCGGCGAAGGACAGATTCCAGCTGGCCTGGCGCCGGTCTCCGTCGCCGCGCCAGTGGAAGGGCTCGCGCCCGGGACCGCCTACCGCTTCCGGGTATTGGCCGAAAACGAAGAAGGGCCTGACGAAGCCGAAGGAGAATTCGCGACTTACGCTTCGCAGCCGCTCGCGAGCTGTCCGAACGAAGCTCTGCGCACCGGTTTCGCAGCGCTGCTGCCGGACTGCCGTGCCTATGAGCTCGTCACCCCTCCGGACACCAACGCCCGTTTGCCAATGGGCCTCGCTCACTTCGGCACCTATTTTGCCAGCCGCCAGGCCTCGCCAGCCGGAGATAAGGCGTCGTTCATGATTGAAGGCGGATTGATCCCAGGCAGCGAAGGGACGGGTTCCCTCGGCGGCGATACCTACCTGGCGACCCGTGGTGAAAATGGCTGGAGCAGTTCGTTGGCTGGACCGACCAGCACCGAAGCGGAAAATGTCCTGCCGGGCAGCACCTCGCCGGATCAGGGTTATTCGCTCTGGAGCAATCTCTTCAGCAACGAAGGCAAAGCCGAACAGGCGAACTATGTTCGCTATCCGGACGGACATTCAGCCCTGGTGGGGCGTGGCAGCCTTGCCAGCGATCCCCGGGCCGAAGGCAGGCTGATCAGCGAAGGCGGCGGTCACATCATCTTCGTCAGCGGAGAAAACTCCTCCGCTGTCAAGCTCGAGGAAAACGCTCCGCCTGATGGCACCAAAACGATCTACGACCGTACCGCCAACGAAGTCACCCACGTCGTCTCGCTGTTGCCGGGCAGCATTACCCCTGCAGCTGGTCAGAACGCCCAATACCAGGGATCTTCCCCCGACGGCAAGAGCGTGGCCTTCAAGATCGGCAACAAACTCTACCTCCGCTTCAACGAAGAAGAAACCTATGAAATCGATGAAAACGTCACCTTCGCCGGCATCGCCCACGGCGGAACCCGCGTCTTCTACGTGAAAGGCGGCGATCTATTTGCCTTCGACGCCGAATCCAAAGAAACGATCCGCTTCACCGAAAGCGGCAATGTCACCCCGGTCAATGTCGCTGCCGATGGCACTGCCGCCTACTTCCTCTCGCCGACTGAAATCGCTACCGAACCGAATCCGAGTGGAGTCGGACCGGTAGGGGGCGCAGAAAACCTTTACCTCTCACGCGAAGGAACGATCAGCTTCGTCGGCACCGTCACCGAACGCGACGCGGAAGGTGAAGTGATTGGAGGGGTCGAAGCCGTCGGGGGTCTGGGATTGTGGACGTATGCGATTGGAGTCAATGAAACCGGCCCTACCGGGCACCTGCTGCCCCCCGGCCACCTTGCCGCCGATCCCTCCCGCACCACCCCCGATGGCAACACCATTCTCTTCGAGTCGCGGGCGAATCTCGACGGCTATGACCCCGGAGGTCACGCCGAGGTCTATCGCTACGACTTCGTCAACGACGAACTCGACTGCATCTCCTGCAATCCAACCCTGGCCCCGGCGGCAGGCGAAGCGAGCCTGCAGTCGATAAGCCGGGAAAGGTTCAAGCCGGAGCCTCTGAACTCCTATGCCGTGGTCGCCAACCTCCGCGACGACGGGCGCCGCGCCTTCTTCCAGTCAACCGAACCGCTCGTTCCCGGCGACACCGACGAACTGCAGGACGTCTACGAGTGGGAGGCCCAGGGGGTCGGCAGCTGCACCAATCCCGGCGGCTGCGTCTATCTGATCTCCTCCGGTCACAGCGACCGCATCGACTACCTGTATGCGGTAAGCGACAGTGGCGACAACGCCTTTTTCAGAACCTCGGACATCCTGCTGGGAGTCGACGCCGAACACACCCCCTCGATCTACGACGCGCGGGTGGAAGGCGGCTTCGCCGAAGAAGAAGCGCCGATTTGCCAGGGCGAAGGATGCAGGCCATTGCTGACGCCTCCGCCTAACCTACCTAGTTCCGAAAGCGGTGTTCACGAACCCGAAGAAGTGCCGCTTCCGGTCAAACACTGCCCGAAAGGGAAGCGCAAGGTTGTCCGTAAAGGCAAGGTCCAGTGCGTGAAGAAGAAGCATCACCGTCACAAAGCCGGCTCTAAGAAGAAGGGGGGCAGCAAATGAGTTTCCCCTTCAGCAGGAGGATCGTACTCCTGGTCGTAGCCGCTTTGTTTGGCATCTTTGTGGCCTCTGCCCAGGCAGCCGAAGAACCCGACAAATACGAACTGGAATCGGTTTCGAGCGCACTTTCCACCCCTCAGGCTGGTGCTCACGCCGATCTCACCATCGGTTTCACCCTGTCGGAAGAAGGGGGCAAGCCATTCGCGAAAACGCGAGATCTCAAATTCGCGCTGCCGCCTGGAGTGATCGGCAACCCGCAGGGGGTTCCTCGTTGCACGGCCACCCAGCTTGGGAACGCTCCGGAAGAAAGCGAATGCCCGGTCGACTCGCAGGTCGGGGTCACCGAAGTCACGGTTGGCGGTAGTTCCATCTCCGGCACCTTCACCGAGCCGATCTACAACATGGAGCCGCCCGGCGGCGACGTCGTCGCCCGCTTCGGCTTCATCGCAGCGCTCTACCCGACCTTTGTCAACGTCCGCGTCAACCCGATCGACTACAGCATCATCGCCTCGATCGAAGGCGCGCCTTCGGCAGCGGGTCTGATCAAAGCGACGACCACGCTCTGGGGGGTGCCAGCGGCCTCGAGCCACGACGAACAGCGGTTGACTCCCCTTGAAGCGTTCAACGGCGAAACGCCCTCGGGTGGCGGCCGCAAAGCGAGCCTGCCCCCGGCGCCGTTCCTCTCCAACCCGACCGACTGCAGCCTCAGCCGTGAACTCACCGCCACGGCGATCAGCTACGAGCAGCCGGAACAACCGCGGACGATGAGCGGCCCCTTCCCGCAGATCACCGGCTGCGGCAAGTTGAGCTTTGAACCCACCTTCACTGCGATCCCGACCAACCCCGAAGCCTCGGCGCCGACGGGTCTCGATGCGGAACTGGAGATCCCCCAGGACGAAAG
>JBQCCT010000290.1:0-3711 GCA_051961955.1 Solirubrobacterales bacterium | reverse complement strand
CTTCCCCCCCCCCTCACCCCCCCCCCCCCCCACACCCGCGGGGCGGTGTCGGCTGTTGGTCGCACCCCCACCAAAACCCCCCCCACCCCCGGTGAGCTAGAGCGGGATTGGATCGGCGGCGCCGGCGCCGAAGCGGCGGCGGGCAGCCTCGAGCAGCGGGCCGAGCGCTGGGTCGGAGAGGGAGCCGTGGCGGCGCAGCAGGTCCTGCACCTCGCGGCGGGCTTCCACCAGTTTCGGCCCGTCCTCCGGCAGCTTGGCGACGGCGAAGCGCGGCAACCCGCTCTGGCGGGTGCCGAGGATCTCCCCCTCGCCGCGCAGTTCGAGGTCGATCTCGGCGAGCTCGAAGCCGTCGCCCGTCTCCACCAGCGCCTGCAACCGCCGCTGCGCCAGCTCGCCCGCCTCTTCGGCGAACAGCAGGCACTGGCTCGGGTGCTCGCCGCGACCGACCCGGCCGCGCAGCTGGTGCAGCTGCGAGACGCCGAAGCGCTCGGCCCCCTCGATGATCATCACCGTCGCGTTGGCGACGTCGATCCCGACCTCGATCACCGTGGTCGAGACCAGCACGTCGGTCTCGTGGGCGGCGAAGGCGCGCATCGCCTCCGCCTTCTCGGCCGAAGGCATCTGCCCGTGCAGGAGGCCGACCCGGAACTCGCGCAGCTCGCCGGCCCGCAGCCGCTCGGCCTCGGCCTCGGCCGCTCTGCCGGGCTGCTTCTCGGACTCGGTGACGAGCGGGCAGACAACGAAGGCCTGTCGGCCCTCGCGCAGCTGCCGCCGCAGGAACTCGAAGGCTTCGCCCCGCTGCTCTTCACCGACCAGGTGCGTCGTCACCGGCTGGCGGCCGGCGGGGAGCTCGTGCAGCGCCGTCGTGTCGAGGTCGCCGTAGGCGGTGAGCGAGAGCGTGCGCGGGATCGGCGTCGCGGTCATGTGGAGGACGTGCGGCCACATCCCCTCCACCCCCTTCTCATCGAGGGCGCGGCGCTGGCCGACGCCGAAGCGATGCTGCTCGTCGACCACGCAGAGGCCAAGGCGGGCGAAGCCGACGGTCGGCTCGATCAGCGCATGGGTGCCGACGAGCAGGCCGAGCTCGTTGGAGGCGAGGCGGTCGAGCGCTTCGCGGCGGCGCGGCGCCGGGGTCGAGCCGGTCAGCAGCGCAAACGGCGTCGCCTCTTCGGCGAGGAGCCGCCCGAGGGTGATCGCGTGCTGCTCGGCCAGCGTCTCGGTCGGCGCCATCAGCACCGCCTGATAGCCGGCTTCCAGCGCCCGCAGCATCGAGTAGAGGGCGACGACGGTCTTGCCCGAGCCGACCTCGCCCATCAGCAGGCGCTGCATCGGCTCGCCGGAGTCGAGGTCGCCCTCGATCTCGTCGAAGGCCTTCAGCTGGTCGCCGGTCGGCTCGAACGGCAGCGACTCGAGCCAGTGGCCGACGAGGTCGCCGGGCTTGCCGAAGCGCGGCGCGGGGCGCGCCCCGCGGTGGGTGCGCTTGCGGGTGGCGAGCAGGGCCTGGTGGAGGAAGAGCTCTTCGAAGCCGAGCCGCTCGCGGGCTGCGTCGACTTCCTCGACCGTCTCTGGGAAATGGACCCCCCGCAGCGCGTCCGCCACGCCGGCGAGCCGACGACGGGCCCGCAGCTCGCTGGGCAGACCCTCGATCGCGTTCGGCGCCAGCCCGACCGCCTGCTCGGCCCACTCGCGAATCCGCTGGGGACGGATCGCTTCGGTGGCCGGATGCAGAGGGACCAACCCCTCGGACGGCGAGTCCTGTGGAGCCGAGATGAGCTCCCATTCACGAACAGCAAAGCCCCGGCCCGAGTATTTGCCGGTGAGGAGGAGTTCGGTGCCCGGGGTCAGCTTTGATGCGATCCAAGGCTGGTTGAACCAGGTCGCTCTTACGTGCCCGCTGTCGTCGCCGACTTTGACGCTGACCATCCGCAGGCGGCCGCGGCGGAAGGGACGGGGCTGGGAACCCAGCACCTCCACCTGGACGGTCGCGGTCTCACCCGCCTGCAGGTCTCCCAGCTGTCGAATCCGCAGGTCGCGATGGCGGCGCGGAACCCTGTAGAGAAGATCGCCGACGGTGCGGATCCCGGCCTCCGCCGCCGCCTCGGCGGTTTTCGGGCCGACGCCCTTCAGGCCGCTCAAGCCAACGTCGAGAACGCTCGGGCGCGGCCAGTGGACCGGGGCCTCGAGCATCTGGCCGCGGCTCAGCGGCTCCTTGCTAGCGAAGGCGCGGGACATTGCGCCAAGGCTACGTTCGACCCGGGATGGCTACTGGGCGGCCAGCAGCCACCACCAGCTCGGCTGTCCCCCCTCGTGGGTCTCAACCTCGACGCCGTCGGGGACGTGGGTATCGATCTCCTCCAGCGCGATCGGGGCGCCCTCGCCGGCGATCACGGTGACGATCTCGGCTTCCTCGGCGAGGCGCTGGAGCGTCTGGGCGAGGGTCGAGCCGGCGCCGCCGTGGGCGACGATCTCGCCGTCGACGAAGCCAACGGCGTCGCCTTTCTTGAAGCGCCCTTGGGCGTCATCGCGGGCGGCTGGGGCGACACCGCCGATCCCTACTCCCTGCAGCGCCTCTTCGAGGCGCTCGACGTTCGCCGCCATCGGGGCATCCGGGTCGAGCTCGACCAGCGCCAGCAGGCTCGCCTGCTGCGAGGTCGCCGGTACCACCCGCGCCGGCTTGTCGGAGAGCTCGCAGGCGCGCTCGGCGGCCATGATTACGTTCGAGGAGCTGGGCAGGACGATGACCTCCTCGCTGGCGACGCTGTGGATGCCGGCGAGCAGCTCGTAGGTGGAGGGGTTGAGGGTCTCGCCGCCGGGAACGACGTAAGCGCCGAGCTCACCGAAGAGGCGCAGCAGCCCCTCGCCCGCCGCGACCGCGACGACGCCGGTGCGGCCGGTGGCAAGGCGGGCGTCGCGTTCGGCCACCTGCTCGCGCATATCGGCGACGTCGAGATTGGTCACCTCGCCGACGCTGTCGAAGACCGCCACCGCGGCCCCGGGCTCGTCGGTGTGAACGTGGACCTTGAGGGTGACGTCGTCGCCGACCACAAGGACCGAGTCGCCCAGCTTCTCCAGCCGCGGCAAGTACTCACGGTTTTCGAGCCCGCGGCCGGAGACGATGAAGTTGGTGCAGTAGCGGTAGCGACTGTCCTCGTGGTGCGGCAGGGTGCGGCGCGGCGGCTCGTGGTGCGGGACCTCGGGCAGCTCCGCGTCGTCGCCGCGCAGGCCGGCGACCACCCCGGCGAGGATGAGGACGAGCCCGTGGCCGCCGGCATCGACGACGCCGGACTCGCGCAGCACCTCCAACTGCTCTGGCGTACGGGCGACAGCCCGCTCGCCGTCTTCGATCGCCCGCTCCAATACCTCGGCCAAGACCGCATCCTGCTCCTCTTCGCTCACCTCGCGGCCGAGCCGCTGCTTGCCGGCATCGAGGTGGGCCAGCTGACGGGCGAGCGAGTGGGCCATCTCACGGAAGACGGTCAGCATCGTCCCCTCGGCGGGGTCGCGGACGGAGGCGTAGGCGGCGTCGGCGGCGCTGGCGAAGGCGGAGGCCACGAGGACCGGGTCGATCAGCTCGCCGGGGCGGCTTGCGAGCTCCTCGGCGGCGCCACGGACGATCTGGCTGAGGATCACCCCGGAGTTCCCGCGTGCGCCCATCAGCGCGGCCCGGGCGAGGGCCTGGACGAGCTGGGCACGCCCGACCTCGTCAACGTC
>JBQCCT010000289.1:0-4593 GCA_051961955.1 Solirubrobacterales bacterium | reverse complement strand
CCGCTGATCGTCCGCGGCCTCCAGGGCGCCGCCGCCGCCGGCTTCATCTTCAACGTGCTGATGCTGGCGCGGGCGCCGCTGCAGCTCTTCCAGTCGGTCTCGACCAGCATCCTCCCCCACCTCACCAGCCTCCACCACAGCGAAGAGGAGGGCGCCGAGCGCGAGTTTCACCACACCGTGCGGATGGTCTTGCTGGGGATCGCCGCCTTCACCGCGCTGGTCGTCGTCGTCGTCCTGATCGCCGGGCCGAAACTGATGCAGATCGCCTTCAGCAACAAGTTCACCTACGACCGCGCCGGCTTGCTGCTGGTCTCGGTCGGGATGGGTCTCTACCTCTCCTCGGTGACCGTCAACCAGGCCTGCATCGCCCAGGGCCAGGTGCGGCGCGCGGCGGTGCGCTGGATCGCCTGCGCCGGCCTCTTCATCGCCTGGAACTTCATCCCCCTGATCTCCGAAGAGTTCCGCCGCGTGGAGATCGGCTTCCTGGTCGCCGCCGGCGCCCTCTTCTCCCTCCTCTACTACGTCTACCGCCACCCCCGCGAACGAGCCGAAGACGTACCGCAGCCCGGCTCAGCCGAGGAGTTCGAGCTGCGAGTAGGGATGCTCGACGAGAACGTGTAAGGAGCGGGTGCCCCCTCTGGCGGAGGCTTTGGGTCAAGCTGCTGGCGCGGACGGTCCCTTTTGAGACATACGGTCTCCGGCAGAGGGGGCACCCGCTCCTCCCGACGGTCTCCGACAGAGGGACACCCGTCCCCTCTGCCGCTAGGGTCGCCGCATCGGTGCCCATGACGCTCACCTGATTCTCATCGCCGGGGTCCTTCTAGCCTCGGGCATCGCCGGCGCCCTGCTCGCCGACCGCCTGCGGGTGCCAGGGCTACTGCTCTTCCTCGGCCTCGGGATGCTGGCCAGCTCGGAAGGGATCGGCGGCATCCACTTCGACGACACGCAACTCGCGCGGACGCTGGGCACGATCGCTCTCGTCCTGATCATCTTCGAGGGCGGCCTCACCGCCGGTTGGTCGGAGATCCGCCCCGTGCTCGGCACCGCCGTCTCACTGGCGACGGTGGGGACGGCGATCACGGCGGCGATCGCCGGCTTCGCGGCGAAGTTCCTCTTTGGCCTCAGCACCCTGGAAGGGATGCTGGTCGGCGCCGCGATCGCCGCCACCGACTCGGCCGCGATCTTCGCCGTGCTGCGCCGCTCGACCCTGGAGAAGCGGCTCGCCCGTTCGCTCGAGGGCGAGTCGGGGATGAACGACCCGGTGGCGCTGCTGCTGGTGATCGGCTTCATCGAATGGATCCAGCAGCCCGGCTACGGCTTCGCCGACATGGCCGGTTTGCTGGCGCTGAAACTGGGGCTGGGAGCGGTGATCGGGTTCGCGCTGGGACAGGTCGCGGTCTGGCTCCTCGACCGCGTCCAGCTGCCGAGCGACGGCATCTACCCGGTGGCGACGATCGCGATCGTCGGCCTCGCCTACGGCCTGGCCGAGGTCGCCCACGGCTCCGGCTTCCTCGCGGTCTACCTGACCGCGCTCGCCCTCGGCTCCGCCCGCATCCCCGCCCGGCGCACGATCGTCGCCTTCCACCAGGGGCTCGGCTGGGTGGCGCAGATCTCGCTCTTCATCCTGCTCGGGCTGCTGGTCGTCCCCTCCACGCTCGGCGATGTGGCGCTCGACGCGCTCGCCCTCTCGGCCGTGCTGATCGTGGTCGCGCGCCCGGTTGCTGCCTTCGCCGCCACCGCCTTCGCCCGCTTCAATGCGAGGGAGCGACTGATGCTCGGCGTCGCCGGCCTGCGCGGGGCGACGCCGATTTGGCTCGCCACCTTCCCCGTCGTCGCTGGGATCAAAGAGAGTAATGACCTCTTCGCGATCGTCTTCTTCGTCGTCGTCAGCTCGACCCTGGTCCAGGGCGCGAGCTTCGAGCCGCTGGCTGCGCGCCTCGGCCTGACCACCGACGAGCCGTCGCTGCCGCGGCGGCTGCTGGAGTCGGGGCGAATTCGCCGCATGGGCGGCGACGTGGTCGCCTACCGGCTGCCGCCGGGCGCGGCCGCCGTCGGCCACCCTGTGCGCGAGCTCGAGCTACCGCGCGAGGCGCTGGTCAACGTGATCGTCCGCGACGGCAACGCGCTTCCGCCCCGCGGCTCGACCGAGCTACGCGAGGGCGACGAGCTCCACATCCTCGTCCGCAGCGAGCTGCGCGACGAAGTCGAGGCGCTGACCAAGCGTTGGGCAAGCGGCCCGATCGGCCGCGAAGCGCCGCCCTCCCTGCTACCACGCGCCGCCTCCCAGGTCTTCACCGTCCGCCCCGCTCGCGGCGACGGCGCCGATGCGCAGGAGATCGACGGGATTCCCGTCATCTCTGTGCTCCGCGACCGAGCCGAGCGCGGCGCCTCGCTCCTAGCCTTGGCCGATGGTCGCTACGCCGTCACCGGAGCCGGCCTGACGGCGATCGGCGGCCGCCGGGTGCTGGCCGACTGGTGTGCCAGTCGAGCTGAGCGTCCCGATGTCGACGCTGCCGAGCGGGCTTGGTGGCAGGAGGTTGTTGGGGCTTTGATTGCCCGTGGTTGAGGGGGACGGGTGATACTCGCCGGACAACAGCGGGGAGGGTCCGGCGAGTATCACCCGTCCCCCTCTCGACAGGCAGTTGCAGTTCAGGAAGCGCCTGCGGCCGCTGCGATAGACGAGTAGGCGGCAGCCGGATCATCCGCGCCGAACACGGCAGATCCAGCGACGAAGAGATGGGCGCCGGCCGCGGCGAGAGGACCGGCGGTGGTCGTGTCTACCCCGCCGTCGACCTCGATTCTGGCTTTTCCAGCCACCAGTGCCAGTCGCTCTACCTTCTCCGGGGACGTCTCGATGAAGGATTGGCCGCCCCAGCCCGGGTTGACGGTCATGCAGAGGACGATGTCGGCTAGGCCGCGTAGTTCCTGGACAGCCTCCACCGGGGTGCCGGGGTTGATTGCGATGCCGGCCAGACAGTGGAGCTCGCGGACGGCGTTGAGGGTGCGGTGGGTGTGCGGGGTCGCCTCCTCGTGGAAGGTGATCGAGTCGGCGCCGGCCTTGGCGAACTCGGCGATCTGGCGCTCGGGGGCCTCGATCATCAGGTGTACGTCGACTACACCGCCGGCGTCGTGGACCTGGTCGGCGATCGAGCTGAGGACCAGCGGGCCGATCGTGATCGGCGGGACGAAGTGGCCGTCCATCACGTCGAAGTGGATCACCCGCGCCCCAGCCGCCATCACCTCGTCCAGCTGCGCCCCCAGTCGACCGAAGTCGGCTGAGAGGATCGACGGGGCGACCCTCGGCGCCCCCAGCAAATCCCGCATGCGCTCACTCATCGGCGTGACCTTACTGAGAGCGTCCGGACGCGTCTCAACAAGCGCGGAGCATCGATGCGCCGCACGACTGGCATTCCATGTCGGCGGTGTGGCTCATGCGGGCGATCGTCTGGTGGGTGCCGCAGTTGGGGCACTGGGAGACGAGTTCGAAGCGGCTGAGGCAGTTGACGCAGCGCAGGCGACCGGGCAGCTGGGTCGGGCGCAGCCAAGGCTCGCTGCAATTCGGGCAGGGGGCACGGCCCAGGGGATTCGAATCCCCAAATGACTGGTCGGGGTAGCTCAACGCCCCTAATGATGCCTGGTCAGGCGGTTTTCACTGGGCCCGCCGACCAAGCAGGGCTAACAAGGCTTAGGCCGGCCTCGTAAGCCGGGCGATGAAGAAGCCGGTGGTGCGGTCGCGGTCTGGACGCAGCTGCAGGCAGCGCGGCTCGGCGGGGGCGGCGAGGGTCGGGGCGCGGGCGCTGAGGTCGTCGAGCTCCAACGGCGGCACCTCCCCGGCCTCGGAGGCGGCCAGCAGCGCCCCGATCCGCTCCTCGTTCTCGCGGCGGGAGATCGTGCAGGTCGAGTAGACGAGAGTGCCACCGGGGCGCAGGACGGCGGCGGCATTGCGCAGCATCTGATCCTGGACCTCAATGAGACGCTCGATCGTCTTCGGCGACTTGCGCCAGCGGGCATCGGGACGGGAGGCGAGCGTGCCGAGGTCCGAGCAGGGGGCGTCGAGAAGGACGCGGTCGAAGCCCGGCGCCATCCCCGGTTCGGTCGCGTCGGCCTCGATCACGGTAACGCTGCGCAGGCCGAGGCGGCGGGCCTGGGCGGCGACTTCGCCGGCCCGGTTCGGGTCGAGCTCGACCGAGATCACCTCGCCGCGGTCGCCCATCCGCTCGGCGATCTGGCCGGTCTTGATCCCGGGACCGGCGCAGAGATCGAGGACGTGCTCGCCCTCCTGCGGGTCGAGCGCCTCGACCACGGCAGCGGAGCCGCGGCTCTGCGGCGTCAGCTCGCCAGCTATGACGGCGGCGGGGACGGCGTCGCCGGTGCGACCCTCGATCACCAGCATCTCCGGTGCGGCCAGCGGCCACTCGGCCTCCGGGGTGCGCGCCTCCACCCCGGCCCCGGTCAGGCGCGCCAGCATCGCCTCACGCTCGCCGCGCAGCGGATTGACCCGCATCGCCACCTCGGCCCGCTCGTTGCAGGCGGCGAGCACCTCGCGCGCCGCCTCCCCGCCCAGCTCGCGCCACCACATCTCCGCCAGCCACT
>JBQCCT010000288.1:0-5829 GCA_051961955.1 Solirubrobacterales bacterium | reverse complement strand
GACCGGGACCAGCCCGCCGTCCTCGGCCAGCTCGGCGACGCGGGCCTTCGACTCGGCGCGGGGGAGGCGGAAGTAGTCGCCGAGGTCGGCCTCGGTGGCCACCCCGAGGCGCTTGGCGGCGATCAGGACCAGCTGTCGCTGCGCCTCCTGCTGCGAGGGCGTCGGCGCCTCGAGGCCGTGCCGCGGCCGCACCCGCTCGGGCAGGTCGTAGAGCCGCTCGAAGTTGACCCGCCGCGCCGCACACACCCGCCCCGAGTAGAACAGGTACTCGAGCGCGGTCTTCTCTTCGCTCCAGCTCCACATCTCTCCCGGCTCCCGCCGGCGCCCCTTCGCCGCCAGCTCTGAGGCCCGGAGCGGCCCGCGCTCCCGCACCCTCTCGAGCACGAACTCGAGCAACTGCGGTTGCTCCGCCGCGAGCCGCGCCACGCCTTTCCACGCCAGCTCATCCGCCCGGGCCATCCGCCAGCGCAGCAGCGGCTGCAGCTCGACCGGCAGCAGCGAGGCTTCGTGCCCCCAGTACTCGATCAGGTCCCGCCGCCGCGCCGGCGCGGTCTGTCCCTCCCCATCCTCATGCCAGGTCAGCCGGTCCAGGGCCGGGCGCGGATAAGGGCCAAGTCGCGAGAAGACCGGCATGTAATGGGAGCGGCAGAAGACGTTGACCGAGTCGAGCTGGAGGAGGCCGACGTCGTCGATCGCCCGCCGCAGGTGCCTGGCGTCGACCCGTCCGCTCGGCCGCGGGCGGCCGAACCCCTGGGCGGCGAGGGCGAGGCGCCGGGCGTGCTCGGCGCTGAGGTCGAACTCGGGATCGGGCACGATCGGGCGATTCTGCCGCAGGTGGAGGACCCGCCGGGTCGAGCTAGTGCCGCTCCTCGCGGAACATCTTCAGGGCGTGCGCCCCGGCGGGGTGGGCGCGGAACTCGCGGACCTTCGCGGCCATGGCCGGCGGGAGCTCGTCGGGCTGGGGGAGGGGCACGCCGTACTCCGGCGGCATCAGCAGCGACGCTGCCAGGGAGGCGAAGGTGAGGTCGGCGACGCTGAAGCGCTCGCCGCAAAGGTAGGGACGGCCGTCACCGAGCCGCTCGGCGACGCTGTCGAAGACTGCGCGCACCTCAAGCTCGGATCGCTCAGCGCTGGCCGGGGTGATGTCGAGGTATCGATCGATGATCCGGACGGCGAGTGGGTACAGCAGCGGCAGCCCCCGGCGCTGCCAGGCGGGCACGCCGGCGCAGCCGTAGGCGATCGCGAGGTCGCGCCTGCCGCGCAGTTCGAAGTACATCCACCTGCGCCCCTCGGGCCCGAGCACCTCGTCGAAGTCGCGCTGCAGCGTCCGGACTTCGTCTGCGGCGGCGTCGTCGTCGGGGAACAGGGCCCGGTCGGGTCGCGCCCGCGCGCTCGCCTCCTCGACGATTTCCGCCGAGTCGGCAAAGACCCGTTCGCCCCAGACGAGCACCGGCGCAGTTTTCCCCCCGCCGGCGCGGGCGACGGGGATCCAGTGGATTACCTGCAGGTGCGCCCGCTCCTGGTAGGCGATGCCGGCCCGGTCCAGCGCCCAGCGCGCCTTCTCGCAGTAGTGGCTGATCGGGATCGTGATCAGGACCGGCGTCTCAGCCATCGCGACAGTGTGTCACCCGCGCGAAGAGTCGGACCAGATTGTGCGCGGGACGCCTCGTCCCTTCGAGGCGTCCCGCGAATCGGCTACCTCTCGCAGCCGTGGATTGAGTCGCGGCCGGGCCCGCCGCTGCAGCGATCGAAGCCGCGCCCGCCGCGGATGCGGTCATCGCCACGCCCGCCGTTGATCACGTCATTGCCCGCCTGCCCCTTCAGGACGTCTGGGCCGCCACGGCCGAGCAGCCGATCGCCCCCACGGCCGCCGAAGACGCGGTCTGCGGCTGAGCCGCTAGAGACGAAGTCCCTACCCGCACCAGCGCAAATCAGGTCCCGGCCGGCGCCAGAGGTGATCCGGTCGGCTCCGCCCTTGGCGACGATCACGTCGCGCCCGCCGGTACCGACAAGCACGTCGTTGCCGGGCGTACCAGTGATCGTGGCGCGGGCGCCGCGGCAAGTCGCGACCCTAGTCGGACCGATAACGCGCGTCGTCGCGCTCGCTGAGTTATTGCCGGGGACTTTGTCTTTCTGGTCCCCCTTGACCGAGGCGGTGTTGGTGATCGTCCCCGCCTGGCGCGGGATCACCGCGATCGTGACGGTCGGGGGCGCGCCGTAGTTGATAGTCGGGGCCGGCATCGAGCCCAGGGTGCAGGTGACCTTTCGTGCCCGCTGAGCGCAGTTGCCGAGGGTCGAGGTTGCCGAAACGAAATCGACTCCCTTCGGCAGGGTGTCGGTAACGGTTACGCCAGTCGCTGCTTCGGGACCCAGGTTTTCCACCGTGATCGTGTAGGTGAGGGTTGCACCCACGTTGACCGGGTCGGGACTGTCGGTCTTGGTGATCTTCAGGTTGGCAGAGCCCGTGGGAGCCGCCGCTCCGGTGACGGCGAAGCTCAGCGCGGCGGCCGCCGCAAGCGCAAGGAGCCAGATCACCTTTGCTCGCCGCCCTGCTGAGGAACGAGAATTCAGCCGTCTCATCGTCTGTCTCCTTTCGCTTGATCTTCCGTCCGTCTCTCCCTTGAACGAGAACCAGGCTCAGGACTGGCAAGCCCTTCCTTCTTCTTTAACGAGTCTTGCCCGTAAGTGTCAGGGGCAAAACACCAGGCCGGCCTGCCAGTCAGCGCTGAAACAGATCCTGGAAGGCAAAGCCGTCACGTATGACGGTCTCGCCCGATTCCACCTCGATTGGTGCGTCGAAGATCGGGCCGGCGTGGACGAAGGTGTGGAACTCGCCGTTCTCGCCGCAGGGGTCGACTCCGGGCGGGAGGTCGGCGAGGAGGGCATCGTCGAAGGGCCGGCCGACGAAGGCGGGGTCGAGCTGTGAGGGGTCGACGCAGACGAGGATCGCCTTGAAGCCGGCCTCGATGAACTCGCGGGCAAGGGCGGTGGTGTCGCGTTCCCAGAGGGGGAAGAGGGCCGAACGGTCGGCGGCGACCAGCCGCTCTTCCCGGTAAGCGCGGATGTCTGCGAGAAAGAGGTCGGCAAAGGCGACCGTGCCCACGGTGGCGAGCGGCGGACGGGTGAATGCCTGCTCCATGCGCCGCTCGTAGATCTCGTTGACGCAGGCGGCCGGGATGTCGATCTCCACCAGCTCGATCCCCGTCGCTCGCGCTTGCGCCCGCAACAGCTCGCGGCGAACGCCGTGCATGCTGACGCGGTTGTAGTCCTCAGTGAGGGTGGTCAGCAGCGCCGCCGGTTCGGTGCCCAGCTCCTCGCGCAGCGCCCGGAGGGCCAGCGCCGAGTCCTTGCCGCCGCTCCAGGAGAGGGCATAGGTGTCGGGCATCAGGCGAACCTACTCGATCAGATCTACGGTGGCTATTTATTCGGTCGACTTGGCAGATCCGGTTTCCTTCGATATGGTCGAAAAGTTCTGTCTAACTGGACAGCCAACCAGTTGCCGGGTTGAGCGTCGGCGCAAGTGCCCCGCGGCAAGGGCACCCGGCCTTGCTACTAGGAGGAGCTCATCATGAAATGGAGGCGCATCTCGGCAGTTCTCTGCGTGGCGGCGCTGTGTGCCGTCTTTGCCGGTAACGCGTGGGCGACGAAGTACGTCGCGCTGGGCGATTCATATTCGTCGGGCGTGGGCACGCGCACGTTCTACGAAGAAAGTTGCAAGCGGTCGGTTTACGCGTACCCGTACCTACTGCACAACGCCCACCCCGAATGGACCTTCGTCAATGCCACCTGCTCGGGTGCGAAGACGGGGGACATTCTCAACACCCAGTCCGCCAGCCTCACCTCTGACACCAACTGGGTCAGCTACACGATTGGCGGCAACGACGCCGGTTTCTCGGAAGTGATCACCGAATGCGCGCTGCCCTCATGGGCGTCTGACTGCAATGGCGCGATCAACGCCGCGCAGTCCTACATCCAGAACACGCTGCCGGGCCGGCTCGACCTGGTCAACAACAAGATCAAGGAAAAGTCACCGAACGCGCAAGTCGTCGTACTCGATTACCCGCGCCTCTTCAACGGTGAAGACTGCAACGCACTCACCTGGTTCAGTCCCAGCGAGGAGACGCGACTCAACGAAACGGCCGACATGCTGAAGAACGTGATCAGCGCCGCGGCCACGCGCGCTGGATCCAATTTCCACTTCGGCAACGTGATCCCGGCGTTCATCGGCCACGCCGTCTGCGACGGTGGCGGTGGCTCGTCAACCGAGTGGATCAACGGCCTCTCGAACCCGACGAGCGAAAGCTACCACCCAAAGGTTCAGGGTCACGCCAATGGCTATTACCCCGTGATCCACGCGATCACGGGCTGAGCGTACCTTGATCTGGGCGGTGCCGGGCCACTACCCCCGGCACCGTCTTTCTGCCCTACTTCTTCCCGGTGGCTTGATGGTCACAGTGCAGCTTGCGCCGCCGGTCGGGCAGGTGACGACGAAGCCGGTATCTATGCGGCGACCGTCACCCGGTCGGGGGGTGCTGCCTCGAAGGCAACAGGTTCCGGCGGTTCGCCGGACACCCGAGCGCCGGCCTGCATCGCGGCAGTCGACCCCAGCGCCCCCGCCGCCAGGGCGGCAAGCGCCCAGCCGGTCCCGGTCTCCTCGATCCCGAGCGCGGAGTCGACCGACAGCTGCCCCGGGCCGCCGTCGACCAGCGCCAGCAGCGCGGCGATCAGAGCCAGGTTGAACTCATAGCCGCCGTCGGCATTCCAGAGGCCTTTCTTGAAGTGGACGGTGCGGATCGCGGTGACCATCGTCCCGATCAGGGCGGCCGCCGCCAGCGGGGTGAGAGCGCCGGCGGCAATCAAGGCGCCCCCGACCGTCTCTGAGGCGCTGGCGAGGATCGCGTTGCGCCTGCCGGGACGCATCTCCAGTGAGTCCATCATCCCGGTCGTTTTCTCCAGCCCGGGGCCGCCGAACCAGCCGAACCACTTCTGGGTGCCATGGCCGACGAAGAGGCCTCCGATCGCGAGTCGGGCGAGAAGCCTGCCGAGCTTCATAGGTCCCAAGTGCCCGCTACACGGCCCACGAAACCGCAAAAGGGATCGATATACGGACTCTTTTGCGGTCTCGGCGAACTAAGAGCTGACTGCAGCGCCTGCGCCGATCGAGTCGACCACCTTGGCGGCCAGGTGCCCCGGCACCTCCTCGTAGCGCTCGAACTCCATGGTGTAGTCGGCGCGGCCGCCGCTGATCGAGCGGAGGTCGGGGGCGTAGTCGAGGATCTCGGCCATCGGGACCTCGGCCTTGACCTCGGTGGTCTGGCCTTTGGCCTCCATGCCGAGGGGGCGGCCGCGGCGGGAGTTGAGGTCGCCGATCACGTCGCCGACCACCTCGTCGGGGCAGTTGATGGTGAGCTTGACGATCGGCTCCAGGAGGACGGGTTCGGCTTCCTCCATCGCCTGTTTGAAAGCCATCGCCCCAGCCAGTTTGAAGGCCAGTTCCGAGGAGTCGGTGTCGTGGTGTTTGCCGTCAACGAGGCGGACGCGGACATCCTTGACGGGATAGCCGGCGACGGTGCCGTGCTGCATCGCTTCGACCACCCCCTTCTCGACCGCGGGGATGAAGCTGCCGGGGATCGCCGCCCCCTTGATCTTGTTGACGAACTCGAGGCCGGCGCCGTCCTCACCCGGCTCGATCTCGATCGCGCAGTCGGCGAACTGGCCTTTGCCGCCGGTCTGCTTCTTGTAGCGGGCGTGGGCGGCGGCCGGTTGGCGGATCGCCTCCTGGTAGGGCACCCGCGGCGGGTGCAGCTCGATCTCGGCGCCGAAGCGGCT
>JBQCCT010000287.1:0-5549 GCA_051961955.1 Solirubrobacterales bacterium | reverse complement strand
GGCCGCGCCCGCGATTGCCGTCGCGGGGCTGCGGCGCGACTACGGCGACCGGCCAGCGCTCGACGGGGTCAGCGTCGAGCTCGGCGCCGGCGAGTCGCTGGTCGTGCTCGGCCCCAATGGGGCCGGCAAGACGACGCTGCTGCGGGTGCTGGCGACGCTGCTGCGCCCGAGCGGCGGCGAGGTGGCGGTGCTCGGCTGCTCGCTGCCGGACGAGGCCTGGAAGCTGCGTGGGCGGATCGGCTACCTCGGCCACGAGCCGCTGCTCTACCGCGACCTCAGCGGCCGCGAGAACCTGCGCTTTCAGGCGCGCCTGCATGGATTCGGCCGCGCCGAGGCAGAGGCGCGGATCGAGGAGCTGCTGCGCGCCGTCGGCATGGAGCGTCGCGCCGACGAGCGGGTCGCCGAGCTCTCGGCCGGGATGCGCCAGCGGCTCTCGATCTGCCGCTGCGTCCTCCACCGGCCCGAGCTGCTGCTGCTCGACGAGCCCGACTCCAACCTCGACGCCGAGGGGCGCGAGCTCGCCCGCGAGCTGATCGGCCCGGGCGCCGGCCGCACCCGCGTCGTCGTCACTCACGATCCCGACCGCCACCTGCCCGAGGCCGATCAGGTGCTGCGGCTGGGGATCGGCGAGACGGCGGTGGTCTCGTGACCTCCTCGCGCGTCGCCTTCGCGGCGATCCTCGCCAAGGACCTGCGCGCGGAGCTGCGCACCCTGCAGTCGCTGCCGGCGATGGCGCTCTTCAGCGTCACCACCTTCGTCATCTTCCGCTTCGGCCTCGACCGCACCAGCCTCTCCGGCAGCCTCGCCGCCGGGGTGCTGTGGGCGACGCTGCTGTTCGCCGGCGTGCTCGGCATCAACCGCCTCTTCGTCGCCGAGCGCGAGGAGGGGGGCTTTGACGCGATCCGCCTGGCGCCGATCGACCGCACCGTCCTCTTCGCCGCCAAGGTGGCGGCACTGATCATCTATCTGCTGGCGCTGGAGCTGGTCGCGGTGCCGATCTTCGCCCTCTTCTTCCTCGACGAAGCGGCGGGCCTCGGCCCACTGGTCTTGGTCCTCCTGCTCACCGACCTCGGCCTCGCCGTCACCGGCACCCTGATCTCCTCGATGGCGGTCAACTCGCGGGCCCGCGACCTGCTGGTGCCACTGGTGCTGCTGCCGCTGGCGGTGCCGCTGATGATCGCCGCGACCGGCGCCACCGAGCACCTGCTGGCCCTGGGCGGTCCCTCTTACCATCGCTTCGGCACCTGGCTGACGGTGCTCGGGCTATACGATCTGATCTTCGGCCTGGTCGGCTACGCCGTCTTCGACTTCCTCCTGGAGGACTGACCGGGCGCCACCCCTCTTCCGAGCAGCGAGCATGTACGGCAAAGGACTCAGACCCCTCTCGATCGCCACCGTGGCGATGCTTGCCCTGTCTCTCTCGCTCGTCTTCTTCTACGCGCCGCTCGACGCCGACCAGGGCTTCATCCAGAAGATCTTCTACCTGCACGTGCCGCTGGCGATGACGGCGCTGGTCGGGTTCATCGTCGGCGGGGTGTTCGCGATCGCGCACCTGCGCACGAACAACCGCAAGTGGGACGCCTACTCATATGTCGCGATCCACATCTCGGTCATCTTCGGCGCCGCGGTGCTGATCACCGGCGCGATCTGGGCCAAGGCCTCCTGGGGGCATTGGTGGGTCTGGAACGAGCCGACCCTGGTCAGCTTCCTGATCGTCTTCCTCCTCTACGCGACCTACTACCCCTTCCGCTACGCGATCGAAGACCGCGACCGCCAGGCGCGCTACGCCTCCGTCTTCGCCGTCACCGCCGGCGCCTTCGTGCCGCTCAACTTCCTCGCCGTGCGGATGGCGCAGAGCCTCGTCCACCCGCGCGTCTTCGCCACCAGCAACGGCGGCCTGCCCGGCTCGATGCTGCTGACCTTCCTCTGCTGCCTGGCGGCGATGGCGCTGCTCTGGGTAACCCTGGTCAAGTTCGAGCTGACCGCGAAGAGCGCCTCCGGCCAGGTCAAGCGCCTGCGGCGCGCACTCGACGCCCCGGCCACCGGCGGCAGCTCCCGAATCGCCCCGGAGGTGAGCTGATGCTGCTGCCGCTCGGCACCCCAGCGCTGCCGCTCGACGAAGCCGGCAAGTACGTCGCCGGCGCCTACATCGTCTTCGTCGTCCTCCTCGTCGTCTACGTAGGGATCATGGCGGCGAAACTGCAGCGGATCGAGCGCGAAATGAGCGAAATCGCAACCATCGCCGAGCAGCGCAAAGAGGAGAAAGAGGAGGTGAGCGCCTGATGGCCGAGCTATTGGCGCTGGGCGTCTCCCACAAGACCGCACCGCTCGACCTGCGCGAGCGCCTCTCCCTGACCGAGGGTCGCGCCGTCAGCGCGCTGGCCGAGCTGACCGCGGCGAGCGGCATCCACGAGGCGGCGGCGATCTCGACCTGCAACCGCACCGAGCTCTACCTGATCGTCTCCGACCCGGTCGAGGCCGAGTCGACCGCGCTCGGCGTCCTCACCCGCCAGGCGGAGATCCGCCCGACCGAGCTGCTCAGCCACCTCTACTCGCTGCGCGCCACCGAGGCCGCTCGCCACCTGCTGCAGGTGACCGCCGGGCTCGACTCGATGATCCTCGGCGAGGCAGAGATCCAGGGCCAGGTCAAACGCGCCTACGAGCTGGCGATGGTCGAGGGCGCCACCGGGCCGATCCTCAACCGCCTCTTCCGCGACGCCCTCACCGCCGGCGGCCGCGCCCGCGAGGAGACCGGGATCAGCCAGAAAGGCGTCTCGATCCCCTCCGTCGCGGTCGAGCTGGCGCGGCGGGCGCTCGGCGACCTCTCGGATCGCCGTGTGCTCGTCGTCGGCGCCGGCGAGACCGCCGAGCTCGTCGCCAAAGCGCTGGTCGCCCGCGGGGTCGCCACCGTCTTCGTCGCCAACCGCCACTACGACCGCGCAATCGGACTGGCCCAGCGCTTCCACGGCACCGCGGTCCGCTTCGAAGAGCTACCCGAGCAGCTGACAAGCGCCGACATCGTCGTCTCGGCGACCAACTCCCCCCACCACATCGTCGAGCGCGACGGGCTCGAGCAGGTGATGGCGGCGCGAGCGGAGCGGCCGCTGCTGGCGATCGACCTGGCCGTTCCGCGCGACATCGAGCCGGCCTGCCGCGAGATCGCCGGCGTCGCCGTCCACGACATCGATGACGTGCAGCAGATCGTCGAACGCAACGCCAGCGGCCGCGAGGCCGAGGCGCGGCGGGCGGAGCAGATTGTCGAGGCCGAGCTCGATCGCTTCGAGCGCTGGCTCGGCTTGCAGGAGGTGGTGCCGACGATCGCCGCCCTGCGCGAGCACGGCGACGAGGTCGTGCGGCGGGTGCTGGCCGAGAACGAGGGCCGCTGGGAGAGCCTCAGCGATGCCGATCGCGAGCGGCTGGAGAAGATGGCAAAGGCAATCGCCTCGCGGCTGCTGCACGACCCCACCCTGCGGATCCGCCGCTCGGCATGCTCCGGCGAGGCTTATTTCTTTGTCAGCGCCCTGCGCGAGCTTTACGGTCTCGATGTCGAGACCGCGCCCGAGGCAGAGAGTCGCGACAACGTAACCGAGCTGCGCCGCCGCAAGGACTAGGCGTGCGGATCGCGACGCGCGGCAGTGCTCTGGCGCTGACCCAGGCGCGGTATGTGGCGGACCGGCTCGGCGGAGCGGAGCTGGTCGAGGCCTCCTCGGATGGCGAGCCTGGCGACAAGTCGCGCTTCGTGCGGGGGGTCGAGCGGGCGCTGCTGGCGGGCGAGGCGGAGATCGGCGTCCACTCGGCCAAGGACCTGCCAAGTGAGATGCCGGAGGGGTTGGAAATCGCCGCGGTGCCGGCGCGCGAGAAGCCGGCCGACGTCTGGATCGGAGTCGGCGGCTCGGTCGAGGAGGTGCCGCAGGGCGCGCGGGTCGGCACCGCGAGCCTGCGCCGCCGCGCGCAGTTGCTGGCGGCCCGTCCCGATCTGCGAGTGGAGGAACTGCACGGGAACGTCGACACGCGTCTGCGCAAGCTGGAGGAGGGGGAGCTCGACGCGATCGTCCTTGCCGCCGCCGGGCTGCGGCGGCTCGGGCGCGAGGGTGAGATCGGCTTCGAGATTCCCGTCGAGCAGATGGTGCCGGCAGCGGGCCAAGGCGCGCTGGCGCTGCAGGTGCGCAGCGATGACATCGCCAGCGGCGATGCCGCAGCCGCAGTCAACGACCTGAAGGCGATGCGCGAGCTGACCGCCGAGCGCACCGTCGTCGCCCTGCTCGACGCAAGCTGCGCGACCCCGCTCGGCGTCCACGCGCGGGTCGACGGCGAGACGCTTGCGATCGACGCCTTCGTCGGCCTTCCCGACGGCTCCGAGTGGCTGCGCGACCACCACGAAGGTCGGGCCGACGAACCGGCCCTCGCCGGCGCCGAACTAGTCCAGCGCCTCCTGGCCGCCGGCGCCCGCGATCTCCTCGACCATGCCGAGGAAGTGAGCAACTAGTGCCGACGGGCCGAAAACGGTCCTATCTAGACCGAAATCGGCCCGTCGGCGTGGGGAGCTATGAGCGCTAGAGCAGGGGTCGTTTATCTCGTCGGTACGGGGCCTGGGGATCCCGGGCTGATGACGGTGCGGTCGCTGGAGCTGATCGCGAGCGCTGACGCGATCTTCTATGACCGGTTGATCCCGCCGGGGGCGCTCGCCGGCGCGCGGGGGGACGCGGAGCTCGTCTACGTCGGCAAGCAGCCGGGGGTGCCATCGGTGCCGCAGGAGGAGATCGGTGAGCGGCTGGTCGAGGCGGCGCGGGCGGGGAAGAGCGTCGTCCGCCTCAAGGGCGGCGACCCGTTCGTCTTCGGCCGCGGCGGCGAGGAGGGGGAAGCGCTGCGCGAGGCGGGTGTCGAGTTCGAGGTCGTGCCCGGCATCACCGCCGGCGTCGCCGCCACCGCCTACGCCGGCATCCCCGTCACCCACCGCGACGACGCCTCCGCCGTCGCCTTCGTCACCGGCCACGAGGACCCGGCCAAGGGCGAGAGCGCGCTTGGCTGGAAGGCGCTGGCGGCGTTCCCCGGCACCCTCGTCTTCTACATGGGCGTCAAACGGCTGGCTGAGAACGCCGCCGCGCTGATCGAGGCGGGGCGGGACGCCGACGAGCCCGCCGCGGCGATCGAACGCGGGACGTGGCCGAGGCAGCGGACGATCGTGGCAACGCTGGGCACGATCGCCGAGGCGGTCGAGCGCGAGGAGATCGCCGCCCCGGCACTGATCGTCGTCGGCCCGGTGGCGCGGCGACGCGAGCAGCTGGCCTGGCTCGAGCGGCGGCCGCTACACGGCCGCCGCGTCGTCGTCACCCGCGCCCGCGCCCAGGCCAGCGGGCTGGCGAAGACGCTGCGTGACCTCGGCGCGGAGGTGATCGAGCTGCCGGCGATCCGGATCGAGCCGCAGATCGACAGCTCTGAGGTGCGCGACGCGGTCTCCGCACTGCACGACTACTCGCTCGTCTGCCTAACCAGTCCCAACGGCGTCCGCCTTCTCTTCGAGGCGATGGAGAAGGCAGGGCGAGACGCCC
>JBQCCT010000286.1:0-7380 GCA_051961955.1 Solirubrobacterales bacterium | reverse complement strand
ACCGGCGACCAGCCGATGTGCGGGACCTTCAAACCCTTGGCTGCGAGCTCGCCAACCGGGCCATCGAGCAGATTCAGCCCAGTGGCACCGCCCAGCTCGGTGCTCGACTCGAACAGCAGCTGCAGGCCGAGGCAGATGCCGAGGATCGGCACCCCGACCTCGCGCCGCTCGGCGATCAGCTCGTCCAGTCCCCGCTCGCGGATCCGCGTCATCGCCGCCGGAAAGGCGCCGACGCCGGGCAGGATCACCCCGTCGGCGGTACGCACCTCGTCAGCGTCATTGCCGATCTTCGCCGTCACCCCGACGTGCTCGAGCGCCTTCTCGACCGAGCGCAGGTTGCCCATCCCGTAGTCGAGGATCGCGATCCGCACGCCGCTCATTGGCTCAGCGTCCCCTTGGTCGAGGGCACGCCGGTCTCCTCGGGGTCGATCGAGACCGCCACCCGCAGGGCGCGGGCGAAGGCCTTGAAGGAGGCCTCGATCATGTGATGGGCGTTGGTCCCCGAGCGGACCCAGATGTGCAGGGTCAGCTTGGCGCTGTTGGCGACGGCGCGGAAGAACTCCTCGGCCAGCTCGCTGTCGAAGCCGGCGATCGAGACCACCGGCAGCTCGGCGGCGAAGTCGCAATAAGGCCGGCCGGAGATGTCGATCGCGCACTCGGCCAGCGCCTCGTCCATCGGAATCAGCGCCGAGCCGTAGCGGCGGATCCCCGCGCGGTCGCCGAGCGCCTCGTCCAGCGCCTGCCCGAAGACGATGCCGACGTCCTCGACCGTGTGGTGCGCGCCCGTCTCCAGGTCGCCCTTGGCCTCAACCTGCAGCCCCAGCCGCCCATGGCGGGCGAGGAGATCGAGCATGTGGTCGAGGAAACCGACGCCCGTGTTCGCGCTCGCCTCGCCCCCATCGAGGTCAAGGGAGAGCTTGATCTGGGTCTCGGCGGTCTCCCGCTGTTTTTCGGACGTGCGGCTCATTGCTTGCTCCTAATCATCGCGGACTCGCCGTGAACGGGGAGCCCCTCGGCGCGGGCGAGGGCGTCGACTTGCGGCGCCAGCTGCGCGGCGGCCGTCGCAGGGATCTCGACGTTGGAGATGCGACGGCGGAAGGCGGCGGGGCCGAGCGGCCCCACGTAGCGCCCGGCGCCGCCGGTCGGCAGCACGTGGTTTGAGCCGGCGACGTAGTCGCCGAAGGCGGTGGCGCCATAGCGGCCGACAAAGACGCAGCCGGCGGTGGTGACCCGCTCGGCGAGCAACGCCGCGTCGGTCTCCAGCAGCTCCAGGTGCTCGGGCGCGTAGGCGTTGGCGAGCTCGATTGCGGCCTCGGCGTCGCGCACCCCGACCAGCGCCAGCGGCGCATCGGTGACGCTCGGCCGCGCGGCCGCTGCCTTCTCGGTCGCCTCGGCGATCGACTCCAGTACCTGCTCCTCGACCGCGGCGACGACCAACGGACTTTCCGGCCCATGCTCGGCCTGGGCGCAGAGGTCCAGCGCCGCCCACTCGGGGTCGCTGTCGTGCCCGGCGATCACCATCAGCTCCGAGGGGCCGGCGAGCGAGTCGATCCCCACTTTGCCGTACACCCGCCGCTTCGCCTCCCGCACCCAGGCGTTGCCGGGGCCGGCGATGACGTCGACGGGCGCGATCGTCTCGGTGCCGTGGGCGAGGGCGAAGATCGCCTGGGCGCCGCCCATCGCGTAGATCTCCTCCACGCCGCACAGCGCCGCGGCAGCCAGCACGAGCGGGTGCAGTTTTCCGTCGGGTCCAGGTGGCGAGGCGAGGGCGATGCGCTCGACGCCGGCCACCTGGGCCGGGATCGCACACATGAGAACGCTGGAGGGATAAGCGGCGCGCCCGCCGGGGGCGTAGATCCCGGCGGCCCCGACCGGCACCTCGCGCAGGGTCACTTTTTGTCCCGCCGCGAGCTCGACCTGTCGTTCGGCGCCGAGCTGGGCCTCGGCGACTTGCCGGATGTTGGCCGCGGCTCCTTTCAAGGCATCGCGCAGCGACGCCTCGGTGGCCGCCAGCGCCTCCTGCGCCGCGCCCTGGTCGACCCACAGCGACGGCGACGCCGCTTCGGTCGCGTCGAATCTCGCCGTCAGCCGCAGCACCGCATCGTCCCCGCCCTCCAGCACTTCGCGCTCGATCGGAGCCACGTCCACATCCGGGCTCGCCTCGGCGGCCCAGGCCCGCAACCGGGTAGCAGTCTCCGCCGCCCCCTCCCACTCGAAGCGGCGCAGCCTCATCCCTGACTCGCTTCTCGCAGCTTCGCGGTCAGCCCGTCGATCTCGGCGGCGCGCAGTTTGTGGGCGACGCGGTTGGCGACGAAGCGGGCGGTGCACTCGACGATCTCCTCGCGCACCTCGAGTTCGTTCTCTTCCAGGGTGCGGCCGGTGGCGACTAGATCGACGATGCCGTCGCCGAGGCCGATCAGCGGCGCCAGCTCGACCGACCCCTTGACTTCGATCAGTTCCACCTGGCGCCCGGTCGACTCGAAGTAGCGCTCGGCGATCCGCGGATACTTGGTCGCGATCCGCATCATCCCCAGCGAGCGCTCCGACTCGCCCAGGTCGTCGCGGCCCGTGCGCCCCGCCAGCACCATCCGGCAGCGGCCGAAGCCGAGGTCGAGCAGCTCGTACACCGGCCGGTCGCTCTGCTCCAGCAGCACGTCCTTGCCGGTGATGCCGACGTCGGCGGCGCCCATCTCGACGTAGGTCGGCACGTCGGAGGGCCGCATCGTCACCAGAACCATCCCGTCGGTCTCGAAGATCAGCGAGCGGGAGTCGCCGCGCAGCTCCGAAGTGTCGACCCCGGCCGCGTCGAGCACGTCCAGGGTTTCCCCGAAGAGGGCGCCGCGTGGCACCGCCAGCTTCAACGGCCCGTCACTCATCGTCCTTCCTCCGCGCGTCGCTTCTCCTCGATCCGGGCAACGTGGACCCGCTCCAGATACAGCGCGAAGCCGGTCGCGGAGAGATCGAGGCCAAAGCGTTTCATCAGTCCGTCGTAGCGACCGCCACCGCCGAGGATGTGACCGAGGGCTGGGTCGTAGATCTCGAAGATGGCGCCGTTGTAGTAACCGAGGTCGCGCAGCAGGCCAAAGTCGAACTGCACCCGCTGTGCCGCCGGCCGCGAGCCAAGACCTTCGTAGATGCCTGTGAGTCGATCGGTGGCACGGCCGACTGCGGCGGCGTCGAATTCGCGCGCCCGCTCCAGCACCTCCGGTCCGCCCCGCAGCTGCGCCAGGGCGAGGCAGACGTCGATCGCCTCGCTGTCGACCCCGGCTGCGCCCAGCTCTGCCTCAAGGCCGACCAGGTCATGCGCCGCCAGTCGCGCTAGCACCCTCTCACGGGTTTTCTCCTCGACGCCCAGCTCGTCCAGTAGGTATCGATAGAGATCGGCGTCGCCGAGACCGATCACAGCGCTGCCGAGACCGGCGGCGTCGAGTGCCGCCCCCAGCACCTCGATCACCTCGACCGTGCCCTCCGCTGGTCTCTCGCCGAGGAGCTCGACCCCCGCCTGGACGAATTCGCGCATCTCCCCCCGCTGCGGACTGACCGCGCGGTAGGCGCCGGCGAGGTAACAGAAGCGATGCGGCGACTGCGCCCCTGCGTAGCGAGTGGCGACGAGGCGGGCGATCGGCACCGTCATTTCCGAGCGCAGCGCCAGCAGTTCGCCGCCCTCGTCGAAGAAGCGGTAGGCGCCGTTGTAGCTGCGGCCCTCGCCCCGCGTCAGCACCTCGTCGTATTCGAGCGCCGGCGTCGCCACCTCGCCGTAGCCGCGGCCTTCGAAAACCTCGATCAGGGCATTTTTGAGCATGCGCAGCTGGCGCATCTCGTCGGGCAGCACATCGCGCGTTCCGGGCGGAATCGGGTGGATCATCGGCCTGACCTTACGAGAGCGGGCGGAAAACCCCTCCTGACGAGGATCCGCGAAGCAGCGCCTGCGCCCTTAGGCGGGGACCTCCGCGGAGACGCGTTCGATCTGTGCGCCAAGGCCGCGCAGCCGCTCGTCGATCTGCTCGTAACCGCGGTCGATCTGGCGGATGTTGCCGATCTCCGAGGTGCCCTCGGCCGCCAGGGCGGCAATGAGCATCGCCATCCCGGCGCGGATGTCGGGGCTCTCGACACGCTCACCATGAAGCCGGCTCGGACCGCTGACGATCGCCCTGTGGGGATCGCACAGCGTGATCCGAGCGCCCATCGCGACCAGCTTGTCGACGAAGAAGAGGCGGTTCTCGAACATCTTCTCGAAGATCAGGATCGAGCCCTCAGCCTGGGTTGCCAGGGCGAGGGCAATCGAAGTGAGGTCCGCCGGAAAGGCCGGCCAGGGGCCATCCTCGATCTTCGGGATCGCGTCGCCGAGGTCGGACTGGACCCGCAGCTGCTGCCCGGGCGGCACGACCGCGTCCCTGCCGTCGATTTCCGAGTACAAGCCAAGCCGCTTGAACTGGCGGCGGACCATGGTCAGATCGGAAGCCTCGACGTCGCGAATGCGGACGTCGCCCCCGGTAGCGGCGGCCACCGCCATGAAGCTGCCCACCTCGATGTGGTCTGGGGAGATCGAGTGCTCGGCGCCGCCGAGGGCTTTCTGGCCGTGCACAGTCATCATGTTGGAACCGATTCCGTCTACCGGCGCACCCATCTTCGCCAGCAGCCGGGCCAGGTCCTGCACGTGCGGCTCGCTCGCCGCGTTGCAGATTCGGGTCGGGCCGGGCGTAAGCGCAGCGGCCATCAGCGCATTCTCGGTCCCCATCACCGAAGGCTCGTCCATGAAGATCTCGCAGGCGCATAGGCCCCGCGGCGCGCTTAGCTCGATCCAGCGGTCTCCGGCAACCGTGGCGCCGAGGTCTTTGAAGGCGTCGAGGTGGGCGTCGAGGCGGCGGCGGCCGATGAAATCCCCGCCCGGCGGCGGCATCCGAGCCTCGCCGAAGCGGGCCAGCAGCGGCCCCGCGAGCAGGAACGACGCACGGATCTGGCTCGAGAGCTCCTCGTCGACCACCGGATCGGAGACACCGCGAGCACAAAGCCTGACGCTGTTGTCGCCAACCCACTCGACTTCGACCCCGAGCTGCTCCAACAGCGCGATTTGGGCCTCCGTGTCGCGGATGCGCGGGACCCGGTGTAGGAGCACGTGCTCCTCGGTCAGTAGGCAAGCAGCGAGGATCGGCAGCGCCGCGTTCTTGTTCCCGGCGACGTTGACCTCGCCGGAGAGCGGCACGCCGCCCTGGATCACGAACTTCTCCATGTTCTGGCTAGGGTAACGACCCGCGTGGGACGGAGGGGAAAGATCGCATTGGGAGTCGTGCTCGCCCTCGCCGCGCTGCTCGCGATCAACACGCTCATCGTCGACGGGGAGACGAAAAAAGCAGAGGTGACGGTGCCCGGCGGGCGGATCCTCGACCTTCCTGGCGGCGAAATGCAGGTGCTCGAACGCGGACCGCGCGACGGCATCCCGATTGTCTTGATCCACTGCTTCACCTGCGCGATCGACTGGTGGGACGGGATGCTGCCGATGCTCGAACGCAGGCACCGGGTGATCGCCGTCGACCTGCTCGGCCATGGCGGCTCGGAAAAGCCCGGCTCCGGCTACACGCCTGTGAACCAGGCCCAGGTCGTCAGCGAAGCGCTGGAACGGCTTGGCGTGAAGGAAGCGGAGATCGTCGGCCATTCGCTCGGCGGCTCGGTCGCCGTCGCCCTGGCGCAGGAACACCCGCAGCTGGTCGGCCGGGTGGTGATCATCGACATGCCGCCAGACAACTCCTACGGCAACCTCGGCTTCCTCGCCAACCTCGTCTTCCGGCCGGTGATCGGCGAGGCGCTGTGGACGATCAAGCCCGACTTCGCCATTCGCGACGGGCTCGAGGTCGCCTTCGCCCCTGGCTTCGACGTCCCCGACGCGTTCGTCGAAGACGTCAAGCGGTTGACCTATGCCGCCTACGACAACTCGCCAGCCGGCGAGAACCAGTACCTCGCCGAAGAGCCCCTCGACCGGCGGCTGCGATCAGCCGGCAAGCCGCTGATGGTTCTGATGGGGGCCGAAGAGCAGGTAGTGAACGATCCGAAGCGGGCGCTGGCCCAGTACGCGGCCAGCGTGCCAGGCACGGAGACGCACCTGATCGCCGGCGCCGGCCACTCGCCCAACGTCGAGAAACCGCGCGAGACGGCAAGGCTGGTCATGTGCTTCGGCGAAAAATCGCTAGCATCTTCTGTGCGCGACGTCACGCAACGTGGCCAACGGCCACCGCAAAGCTTGGGAAAGACGTCCTCGCATCGCGCTTCTGGGGTTGTTCGCGGCGCTACTGGTCACCAGTAGCGCCGCATCTTTTTGGCTCTACAATGCCGTTTACTCGCCTTTTTGCAACCCTCGTTGCAGAATCCCCGGTGCCGTCCGAAGCCCCCCCTACCGTACGAACCCATGTTCGATCCAAAGACCAAGATCACCACCCGGCTGACGGACGCCGCAGACCTCCTAATCGACTTCGCAACCCTTGGCGAGTACGGGCTAGAGCCCGTTGGGAGACCTCGCCAGGGTTGCGTGGACCGTCCTGCCTCGAGCACGCGCGCGATCGCGCGAAGCGCCAACTGCAGCCTCCTGCAGGAATCAGGGTTGTTTCGGCAGGGGCGAGCTATCCGCAGTTCGGGCCGCGAGTTGGCGCAGGAGCGAGGGGTGCACGGAGCAAGCGATCCGCAGCGGGCGGGCGGCGCCGCGTAGCAGCGCTACGCAAGCCGACCGACCGGTGCGTAGCGCGCCGCTACGAGCGCACCGCAGCCCGCGCCAACTCGCGGCGCGGGCTGCCCTAGAAAGAACCGGCGGCGACCTACTCTCCCAGGAGGTTGCCCTCCAAGTACCATCGGCGCTGAGAGGCTTAACTGCTCTGTTCGGAATGGGAAGAGGTGTTTCCCTCTCGCTATGCGCCACCGGAAATTTTGCGAGACCTGCGCCCGGTGGAGCTTGAAAACCGCACAAGACCAAGAAGGTAATAAATATCCGTCAAGCCCTCGAGTCATTAGTACCGGTCGGCTGAGCACATTACTGCGCTTGCACCGCCGGCCTATCAACCTGGTGGTCTACCAGGACTCTTACTCCCTCAAGGGGATGGGAGAACTTATCTTGAGGACGGCTTCCCGCTTAGATGCTTTCAGCGGTTATCCGTTCCATGCGTAGCTAACCTGCGGTGCCCTTGGCAGGACAACAGATACACCAGAGGCATGTTCATCCCGGTCCTCTCGTACTAGGGATGACTCCTCTCAACTCTCCAACGCCCACAGCAGATAGGGACCGAACTGTCTCACGACGTTCTGAACCCAGCTCGCGTACCGCTTTAATGGGCGAACAGCCCAACCCTTGGGACCTACTCCAGCCCCAGGATGCGACGAGCCGACATCGAGGTGCCA
>JBQCCT010000285.1:0-3871 GCA_051961955.1 Solirubrobacterales bacterium | reverse complement strand
CCAGATCCTCGACGCTGAGGCGTTGCCGCTGCGCTACTGCGCCTTCTCCAGCTGCTTCCGCCGCGAGGCCGGCGCCGCCGGCCGCGACACCCGCGGCATCTTCCGCGTCCACCAGTTCGACAAGGTCGAGATGTTCTCGTTTGTCGAGCCGGGCGCCTCCAGCGAAGAGCACGAGCGCCTGCTGGCGATCGAGGAGCGCATCCTCACCGAGCTGGAGATCCCCTACCGCGTCGTCAACGTCGCGGTCGGCGACCTCGGCGCGCCGGCCGCGAAGAAGTACGACTGCGAGGCCTGGATTCCGAGTCAGGGCCGCCACCGCGAGCTCACCTCCTGCTCTAACACGACCGACTACCAGGCGCGCCGGCTCGGCGCCCGCTACCGCCCGCAGGAGGGCGCCAGCCCGGAGCCGGTCCACACCCTCAACGGCACCGCCTGCGCCGTCGGGCGCACGATCATCGCCCTGATCGAGAACCGGCAGGAGAGCGACGGGAGTTTCACGCTACCCAAAACTTTGCATCGCTTCGGTTCTCCTGAAAGAATCGCGGCTCGATGAGCACGGGAGTCAGAGATGCTAGGCGGGTCGTCCTCTGCGACGACCACGAGATCGTCCGCGAGGCGATCAAGGCACGGATGGCCAACTCGCCCACGGTCGAAATCGTCGGCGAGGCCGGCAACGGCCGCGACGTCGTCAACGTCGTCAAAGAACTGGAACCGGACGTCCTCATCATCGACGTCGAGATGCCCAAGCGCGACGGGATCGAGGCGACCAAGGAGGTCCTCAAAGCCCGGCCGCGGACGAAGGTGATCATCTTCACCGCCCACGCCCAGCCCGACCTGCTGGCGCTGGCCCTGCGGGCCGGCGCCTCCGGCTACGTGCTGAAGTCGGCGCCGGCGGAGGACATCGCCAAAGCGGTCAAAGCGGTGACCGGCGGCGGCACCTTCCTCGGCGGCGACTTCGCCGGCGGCAAGCCCTCCGAGGTGGAGAAACTGCTCGACCTCTCGCCGCGCGAGCGCCAGATCCTCGAGCTCCTGGCCGAGGGCCTGCGGGTGAAAGAAATCGCCGACCGGCTGCAGCTCAGCCCGGCGACCGTCCACACCCACGTCCGCAACGCGATCGCCAAGCTCGAGGTCGACACCCGTACCGAGGCGGTGGCGCTGGCGGTGCGCTTCAGCTACCTCGGCGCCGGCGGCGGCGCGCTCTAAGTCCAGCGCGTTTCTGCCGACGGGCCGATTTCCGGATACATAGGCCGGTTTTCGGCCCGTCGCCGTCTATTTCTTCTCTAGGGTCAGCGCGCAGCCGTTGATGCAGTAGCGCTTGCCGCCGCGGTCGGCCGGACCGTCGTCGAAGACGTGGCCGAGATGGGCGTCGCAGTGCTTGCAGACGACCTCGGTCCGGCGCATGAAGAGGCTGTTGTCGGGCCGCAGCTCGACGTGCTCGAGATTGGCCGGCTCGGTGAAGCTGGGCCAGCCGCTGCCGGAGTCGAACTTCGTATCGGAAGAGAACAGCTCGGTGCCGCAGCAGACGCAGCGATACATCCCCGCCGCCTTCTCGTCCCAGTAGGGACCGGTGAAGGCCCGCTCGGTGCCGGCCTTGCGGGTGACCTCGAACTGCTCGGGCGTCAGCTGCTCGCGCCACTCCTGCTCGGATTTCTCGATCTTCGTCGTCATCTCGCTCCTTTCTCTGCGTGAGAACAGAGTACGCCCTGGGTATTACGAGCCTGTGACGCGCAGGGGCACGCTCGCGATCCTCTTCGTTGCCGCTGGCGCCCACGCCTGGACTGGGTAGTGGGTCAGTTTGAATCGGGGCACCTTGAAGTCGTACTTGAGCAATGAGCGGTGCCGTGGCTGTCATGGCGTGGGTGCTGTTAGGGCTGCTCTACCTCGCCTGACAAGGCTTCCGACTTTGGACACAGCGGGGTGTGTCGAAACTCGGAAGCGCTGAGTCGCCGTACGATCCCCGGCGTGTTCGCGGCCTTCTACGAGCGCGACGGGGATCTCTTCGCGGCGACGGAGCTGACGCGCGGTCCCTGGGATCGCGGCGCCCAGCACGCGGGGCCGGCGGCGGCGCTGCTCGGCTACGCGATCGAGCGGCTGCCCGGGGCGGAGGGGTTCCAGGTCGGGCGGATCACCTTTGAGATCCTGCGCTCGGTCCCGATCGGGCCGGTCCGGGTCGAGGCGCGGGTGGCGCGACCGGGGAAGCGGGTGCAGATGTTCGAGGCAGAGCTGAGCGACCTTGGCGCCGAGGTGCTGATGCGCGCCCGCGCCTGGGGCATCCGCACCGCCGCGATCGAGATCCCGCCCGAGGCGATGGTCACGAGCGAGCCGCCTCCGCCGCCGGAGCAGGGCGCCGAAGCCAACTTCTTCCCCACCGGCGAGCAGCACGGCTACCACTCGGCGATGGAGGCGCGCTTCGTCTCCGGCGACTTCATCGAGCCCGGCCCGGCGACGGTCTGGCTGCGGATGCGCCAGCCGCTGGTCGCCGGCGAGGAGCCGACGCCGCTTCAGCGCACCCTGGTCGTCGCCGACGTCGGCAACGGCGTCAGCGCCTCACTCGACTTCCGCCGCTTCCTCTTCATCAACGTCGACCTCACCGTCCAGCTGGAGCGGATGCCGGCGGGGGAGTGGATCTGCGTCGACGCCGTCACCCTCCCGCAGCCGACCGGAGGCGGCACCGCCGAGTCGGTCCTCTCCGACCACGAAGGCCGAATCGGCCGCGCCCTGCAAACGCTGTTGGTCAGCGAACGGTAAGCGTCCCTCTCCGGTCGACGGGCCTGAAACGCTCCTCTCCGGAGCGAAATCGGCCCGTCGACGGGCGGTTGCGGCGGCGGGAGGCGAGGATTAGGAGGGCTGAGCAGGCCGATACCGCGGCGGCGAAGAAGAAGGCGCCCTCGTAGTCGCTGAGGGCGGCGACCAGGCCAGCTAGCGGCGCGCCGAGACCGACGCCGGCGTCGAAGAAGGCGGTGTAGGTGCCCATCGCCGCGCCGCGCGCCGATTCGGAGACACGCCCGAGGGCGATCAGCATCAGCGAGGGGTTGAGCAGGGAAAAGGCGGTGCCCATCGCGAGGCCGCCGAGCAGCGCTACCGGCAGGCTGTGGGCGACCGCGATCAGGACCAGCCCGGCCGCCTCGCCGAGGGTGGCGGCGACCGCCACCGGCGTCGCGCCGACCCGGTCGGGGAGGTCGCCGATCACGAGCCGGGTGAGGACGATCATCGCCGCGAAGGCGCCGAAGACGGTGGCGCCGTGGCCGACCCCGCGCGCTTCCAGGTGGAGGACGATGAAGGTGGCTACGGCGGCGTAGCCGAACGAGGCGAGGGCGATCGCAAAACCCGGCCCGACCGCCTCCGGCGCGATCAGCGGGTGCGGCTCGGCGTGCGCGCCTGGGACGAAGGGGTCGCGGGCGGTGAGCGCGATCAGGGCGCCGAGGGCGGGCATCGCCGCGGCGAAGATCCAGACGGCGTGGTAGCCGCCGTGATCGAGGATCAGCTGCCCGAGCAGCGGGCCGACGCTGAGCCCGCCCCAGACCGCGAGCCCGTACAGGCCGAGCACGCGCCCGCGCCGCTCGGGCGGAGCGAGGTCGACGATCCAGGCCGAGCCGGCGGTGTAGACGGTGCCCTCGCCGGCGCCGAGGACGAGCCGGGCGGCGATCAGCCCGGCGATCCCCAGGTTCGGCAGGTAGAGCCGGCCGCCGAGCGTGACCAGGACCGCTCCCGCCACCACCATCGGCTTGCGGCCGCGGGTGTCGGCGAGCCGCCCGGCGACCGGCCGCAGCAGCAGGCCGGTGATGGCGTAGGAGCCGATCACCACCCCCACCGCCAGGTTCCCCGAATCAAGGGGACCGTGGATATAGCGGGGCAAAACCGGCAGCACCGA
>JBQCCT010000284.1:0-3836 GCA_051961955.1 Solirubrobacterales bacterium | reverse complement strand
CGAGGAGATCGGCTGGGCACAGCAGGGCGAAGAAGTCCTCGCCCGCGAGCTCAAGCGAATGACAGCGGCTTGGCTCGAACGGATAGCCAACGATCCTTCCGATCCGGGCGAGGTGGAGCTCTCCGAGGCTGACCGTGCCGTACTGGCGCGCCCTGAGCGGCAGGAGGCGATTCGGCGGATGCTCAACGAAGCGTTCCGGCAAGGCGTCTGGGGCTATGTCGACGACGTGCTTGGTGTGATCCAACCGTGGGGCTTCAACGTGACGGAGATCCGTATCCCCACACGGATCCAATACGGCCTAACCGATGTGCTGGTGCCGCGCCAGCATGGCGAGTGGCTCGCCGACAACGTGCCCACCGCCGAGGTGGTCATCGACGAAGAGGGCGGCCACTTCGCTAATCCCGACCTCGTCAAGGAACGACTCGGCTGGCTCGTCCAGCCCGTCTGACGCCTCGTAACGCAGCGCCACTCCAGACGACCGATGCTGCCCCCCGGCTCACCACTCGTCTGCGCCAGAGTCCTCTCACTCGACCGCCAGTCGTATCCCTAACCTCTCCAGGTGGCCCGTACGCCCTACTTGGACCGATAGCGCGGGCGCCTGCCTGACTACCTCGCGCTGCGAAGCGTACGATTTAATCGTGGCGAATCGCCATCGTGTCGTGCTGCTGCCGGGAGGTGTCCTTCCGGCCGAGCCCGCCTACGCAGCGTTGTTGGAGGTGCTGGGAGACAACGTCGATGCGGTCGCAAAGGATCTCGAGGTGTACGCCGGAGAGGCGCCTCCTCCCGATTTCAGCCTCGACACCGAGGTGGAGGGGATTGTGCGAGAGGCGGACGCTCGCGACTTTGAGCGATTCCATCTCGTTGGCTACTCCGGCGGGGGAGCATCTTCACTTGCCTTCACTGCTCGACACGGCGAGCGGCTCCTCAGCCTCGTCCTCCTCGAACCCGCTTGGGCCGGTAACGAGCGGACGGCAGAGGAAGATGCATTGATGCATCGCTTCCGAGACTTGGAGCCGCTGCCCGCCGATCAGTTCATGGCCGGCTTTCTGCGACTTCAGCTCGCACCGGGCGTCGAGCCATCACCGCCTCCCGAAGGCCCGCAGCCACCGTGGATGGCCAAGCGTCCTCGTGGTCTGCGCGCCTTCATCAACGCCTTCGACACCGCTGATCTCGACCTCGACGCCTTAGGAGCGTTCAGTCAGCCGGTCTACTTTGCGCTCGGCGGCCGCAGCAATCCGGACTACTACGGCCGAATGGCCGAACGGCTCGCCGGGATCTTCCCCGACTTCACCGTCGAAACCTTTCCCGAGCGGCACCACTTCGACCCGCCGCATCGCATCGAGCCCCAACGCCTCTCGCGCTCACTGCTCGCACTCTGGAGAAGAGCCGAGTCCTAGCGCGCCCGGCAAAGGTCACGCACCGTCGAACAGTCCTCTTGTAGACGTCCGCAATCAATCGTGCCCGCGCCTGGTCCGGGGCTGCTGCCCAAACACCCGCAATGCTCGGGAGTGGCCCTTGGCGGTCGAGGAACCTACGGCGCGATGGCTGGGAGAAGACCGGGCGTGCCAGGTTCCGGCTCGTCGGGGGTCGTGAAGGCGTTTTGCAGCTCTGTACGCTGGGTCTCGAGTTGGCTGAAAGAGAGCACGAAGCGTCGTTCCCCCTCCGCCGTGAGGCGTAGGTGAGCCACCCGCGCGTCGTCTTGTGACTGCTCGCGCTCGACGAGTCCGGCAGCCTCCGCACGGTTCACGAGTTCAGTCACTGTGCTCTGTGCGAGCTGCATCCGTTCGGAGAGTTCGCTGACGGTGGACTGTTCGCTTCCGTCGGGTGCGCCCTTGATCATCAGCAGCAGGAGATGCCATTGGGGCGTCAGCCCTGATTTACGGGCGGTCCTTTCGCTGTGACGAAGGAAGTGGCGCAGGGCAGATCGGAACGCGGCGACCGCGATCACATCTTGGGTCGTTGGCTGCGGTTGCTGCGCCATTAAGAATCACTCTAGGGCGCGACCGGCATCTATCCAGGCAGCATGCCTGCCGGGCGCGGGGGTGCGTGGCTTTGTCCAGCTCGACGTTTGGTTCCGGAATGACCGCTGAGGGTCAGAGGCAACGCTGCGCCGCGCGTGATTTCCAGAGGTGTTCTTCGAGCTACGGCGCACTTGCACCTGCACGCCCTGCCGCGCCAAGTCAGCGGGCCGTTCGTTTGTCGTGTCGATGACTACAAGACAAGCGGTGCTCGATGACGCTTTCCCCGGCAATCGTGACTGGCGTCACCTGGTCGAACAAGACGTGCCCGGAGGGAACAAATGGCAACACGGAGGGGAGTACTTCCGGCGCCTCTATCCGCCTCTGGCCAGGCGATCAGCGGCGGTGAGCACTTCGCTAACGATTTCACGGACGTCCTGTTCGGTCGTCCGGTGATTGGTGATGCATGCTCGGAGGCCGATCGCGCCTCGAACGCTAGCGTTCGAGAGCCAAACACGACCGGCGGAGTTGACAGCTTCGAGAAGCCTGCAGTTCAACTCGTCTAGCGGCTTTGGGTGGCCGTTGTCGCCCGCGAACCGGAAGCACACGGCGCTCAACTCCACGGGCGCGAGCAGCTCGAGCGACGGCTCCACCTCGATCAATTCCGCAAGGAGCCTTGCCTGAGCGAGGTTCTCCGCGATCGCCGCCCGAAATGCTGCGACGCCGTGGTAGCGCATGGAAAGCCAAAGCTTTAACGCTCGGAATCTGCGAGAGAGCTCGATCGTCTGGTCGAAGAACGAAAAGCCTTCGACCGGATCCACGGTTGTCGTCTTCACATATTCGGCGCTGTAGGAAAAGGTGTGTCGGGCAGCCTCCGCGTCGCGATAAAGCAGGATGCTGCAATCGAGGGGTTGGTAGAGCCACTTGTGCGCGTCGAGCGAGATTGAATCGGCCTCTGACATCCCGACGAACTTCTCCGGTGCCGCGAGTGCGGCTGGCGCTCCGTACGCGCCGTCTACGTGGAACCAGAGATCGTGGCGTCGTGCGAAGGCGGCAAGTTCGGCAAGCGGATCGATCGCGCCGCTCATGATCGTTCCTGCTGAGCCGACGACCGCGACGCCCCTCAGACCAGCTTCTCGGTCGCGCGCGATCGCCGCCTCCAGCGCCCGAATATCGATGCGCAGGTTCTCGTCGGCGCTGATCAGACGCAGGTTGGCTCGCCCCAGCCCAAGGAGTGCCACTGCCTTCGGGATAGACATATGCACCTCTTCGGAGGCGTAGACGACGCATGGTTTTGCACCCTGTTCATTTGCGGGAGCGCGCGTCTCGCGCGCCATCGCAAGTGCCATTAGATTCGCCAGGGAACCGCCGCTCGTGAAGCTGCCGCTGAACCCGCCGCAGCCGATCGCCTCGGCGAGCGAGCTCAGAACGGCTCGTTCGATCGTCACCGCGGCGGGCGCTGACCGCCAGGCTGTGACGTTCTGATTCAGCACTGACGCGTACAAGTCAGCTAACGCACCGACGGAGTCGCCCGACCCGACAACGTATGGGAAGCGTCGCCCTGTGGGAGCCCGTACATGTTCGGTGATGGCCTCGAGATCGCTGAGAACCGCACGACCGAGACCTTTCTCAGGCAAGGGAGTCTCGAACTTGGCTGTATCGAGCGCCGACGTTGCGGAGACCGTCTGGCGGTCGTCGAGGTCAGCCACGAATACGCCTGCGAGCGCGGCGACCCCTTCCGCGAGCGCACGGAACTCAGCGGTTGAGAGCTCGAGCGGCCTCATCCGAATGAGTCTCTCGCGTCTCATGCTCGTCGGCAACCGATGCGAAGGGGGCGTTGACCCTCGCCTGGGCCAGTGTTCCGGAATGCCCTTGAGC
>JBQCCT010000283.1:0-7103 GCA_051961955.1 Solirubrobacterales bacterium | reverse complement strand
ATGCGCCCGAAGCGCGGCTCGGGGGAATCGGTCACTACGGCGGAGCTTATTCGCCGACGCGGAAGTAGGCGAATCGGGCGATCTGAACGTTCTCGCCGGTTTTCGCCGCCATCTCCTGGCGCAGCTCCTCGATCGTCTTCGAGCCGTGCTTGTCGACGTTGACGTGGGACTGGTCGAGCAGCGCCACTTCGGCCGCCCACTTGTCGAGCTGGCCCTGGACGATTTTCTCGACCACGTTGTCGGGCTTGCCTTCTTCCCGCGCCTTCTCTTCGAAGACCTTCCTTTCGGCCTCGCGTTCGGCCTCGGGAATTTCCTCCCGGGTGACGTATTTCGGCGCCGTCGCCGCCGCGTGCAGGGCGACCTGGTAGGCGAAGGCTTTGAACTCGTCGTTGCGGGCGACGAAGTCGGTCTCGCACTGGACTTCGACCATCACCCCGACCTTGTCGTTGGCGTGGATGTAGGAGGCGACGACGCCCTCGTTGGTGCCACGGCCTTCGCGCTTGGCGGCGGAGGCCTGCCCCTTAACCCGCAGCAGCTCGACTGCGCGCTCGACATCGCCATCGGCCTCGACCAGCGCCGATTTAGCGTCCATCATCGCCGCCCCGGTCCGGTCCCGCAGCGCTTTCACATCAGCAGCCGTAACGCTCACTTCGCCTCCCCCTCACTCTCAGTTTTCTCGTCACCAGCCGGAGCCTGCGCCTCTGCCGGAGCTGCCTCCTCAGCGGCCGGGGTCTCCCCCTCAGCGGCTGGAGCCTCGGCAGCTTTTGACTCCTCAGGACCCGCGGCCTCAGGCGCCTGTGCTTTAGCGGCCTGAGCCTGCGCAGCTCTCTCCGCGGCCGCTTTCTGAGCAGCAGCTTTCTCCTGCTCGGCTTTCTGCGCGGCTTCTTCAGCCTGTTTAGCCTGCTCCGCCTCCACCCGCGCCTTCTCTTCCTCCTCACGTTTACGCCGCTCTTCCTCCTCACGTTTGCGGCGTTCCATCTCTTCGGCGAGGCGCTTCTCCTCCTGCACGCGCCAGGCGGAGGAGCCCTCCTCGATCGCTTTGCCGATCGTGCCGATGACGAGCTGGCAGGAACGGATCGCGTCGTCGTTACCGGGAATCACGTAATCGACCGGCGTCGGGTCGCAGTTGGTGTCGACCAGGCCGATGATCGGGATCCGCAGGCGCGCGGCCTCGTTGACCGCGATCTCCTCCGTTTTGAGGTCGGCGACGAAGACAGCGTCGGGCAGGCGCTCCATGTCGCGGACGCCGCCGAGGTTGAACTCGAGCTTGGCGAGTTCGGCCTCCATCCCCATCCGCTCCTTGGTCGGCAGGAGGTCGAGTTTGCCCTCCTCTTTCCAGCCGCTGAGCTCGTGGAGGCGGGCGATCCGACCCGACATCGTGTTGAAGTTGGTCAGCAGCCCGCCCAGCCAGCGTTTGTTGACGTAGGGCATCTGGCAGCGTTCGGCCCATTCCTGGATCGTGTCGCGGGCCTGCTTCTTGGTGCCGACGAAGAGCACCTGACCGCCGCCGGTGGCGAGTTCGCCGGCGAATTTGCGGGCGTTCTCCAACAGCGCCTCGGTCTGCAGCAGGTCGATGATGTGGATCCCATCGAGCTCGCCGAAGATGAAGCGGCGCATGTTCGGGTTCCAGCGGCGCGTCTGGTGGCCGAAGTGGACTCCGGCCTCAAGCAGATCTTTGAGTTCTGCCTCTGGCATTCGTATCTCCTTGGTTGTCTGGTGAAGAAAGCCCCGTTCCGCTTACCGGGACCTGGTGGTGACCAGGCAGGATCCGGGTTCGCAACCGAGCGGGGGTCGTGGTTTGCAGCGCCCGATTGTAGAGGGGTGGGCTAAGCGGAGTGGGCCGCCTCCAACGCCGCAGCGAGGTCGACCGGTAGCGGCGAGGCGAAATCCAACCGCTCACCCGTACGCGGGTGGCAGAAAGCAAGTCGGTGGGCGTGGAGGAACTGCCGGGTGAGGCCGTAGCGCTCGGCACCACCGTAGGTGATGTCTCCGGTTAGCGGGTGGCCGATCGCGGCAAAGTGGGTGCGGATCTGGTGGGTGCGGCCGGTCTCCAGACGCGCCTCCAGGTAGGTCTCGCGTGGCAACAGTTCCCGCACAGTGAAGTGGGTGCGAGCTTCGCGCGCAGCGGCACCAGAGACGGCCATTTTGTGGCGGCGGCGTGAGGCGCGGCCGATCGGGGCGTCGATCGTGCCGGTGCGGGAGGCGAGGCGGCCGTCGGCGAGCGCCAGGTAGACGCGCTCGACCTCGCGCTCGCGCACCGCCTGCTGGAGCGCTGCGTGGGTCTTATCGTCCCGAGCGACGACAAGCAGGCCGCTGGTGCCCTTGTCGAGGCGGTGGACGATCCCCGGCCGCTCTGGGTCCGCGCCGCCGCCGAGGATCTCGGCGAGCTCATCGACCAGGGTCGAGCCGCTGTGTGAGGGCGCCGGGTGGACGACCATGCCGGCTGGCTTGTCGATCACCGCGAGGTGATCGTCAAGGTGGACGATCCGCAACTCGGGCTCAGCCACGGCTTGTCCTCTGATCCACCTCCGCCTCGGCCTCGACTTCTGGCTTCGCATCCTTCCGCTCCGTCTCGGCGTCGCGCAGGTAGAGCAGGACCAGCAGGATCACCCCGACGCTGATCGAGACGTCGGCGAGGTTGAAGGCCGGCCAGGAGCCGATGTGGATGAAGTCGGTGACGGCGTCGGCGCGGATGCGGTCGGCGAGGTTGCCGAGGGCGCCGCCGGCAAGGAGGCCGACCGCGACCCACATCCCCGGTCGGGTCGGGTTGCGGGCGAAGAGGTAGCCGACCAACCCCAGAGCGGCGAAGGTGACGAGGACCAGGCCGGCACCCGCTCCCCCTGCCAGGCCGAAGGCGACGCCCGTGTTGTGGACGTAGGTCAGTTCCAGCGGCCCCAGCACCTCGACCCGTTCGCCGAGCACCAGGTGGTCTCTGATCGCCGCCTTGCTCGCCTGGTCGACCAGCAGAACCAGCCCACAGAGGGCACCTGCGAAGGCCCAAGCGCGGGCGGTGGCGCTCACCCGCGGATCAGGCCGACGACGACGCCGCCGACCACGAGGAGAACGATGATGCCGATCATCGGGCTGAGGTCGAGCCCGAACCCGCCGCGGCCGATCGGTGGCAGGATGCGACGGAAGAAGCCTAGATAGGGGTCGGTGGTCTCGGTGATGAAGTCGAGCACCGAGCGCAGCCAGGGCCGGTAGGGCATGCGCGGGACGAAGGAGATCACGATGCGGGCGAAGATAAGGATGATGTAGACGGTGACGAGGGCGCCGACGTAGTCGGCGACGTCGCCGCGATCGATCGCCAGCGGGATCATCCGCGCATCCTCTGCAGCGAGGCCTCCACGGCCGCCTCGAAGGCGGCGCGGACGCCCTTGCGGTCGAGCGCTTCGAGGCCGGCTTCGGTGCTGCCGCCGGGCGAGGTGACGGCCTTGCGGACGTCGGCCGGGTGGCGGACGCGCAGCAGCTCGGCGGTGCCGACGGTCGTCTCCACCACCAGCTCCCGCGCCAGCTCCGGGTCGAGCCCGGCCGCGGCGCCGGCGTCGGCCAGCGTCTCCACCGCCAGTGCCAGGTAGGCGGGCGCGCAGCCCATGATCGCGGTCGCCTCGTCGAAGTCGGAGTCGGGGATCTCGACCACGTGGCCGAGCACGGCCAGCTTCGCCCGCACCTCCTCGCTCGCTTCGCCGGCTACGCAGAGGACGCCCTTGCGCACCTCGGTCCCCACGTTCGGCATCACCCGCAGCACTTCGGCGTCGGGGAAAGCCGCCTGCAGCCGCTCCAGCGGCACCACGGCGAGGACGGAGACGACCCGCGAGACGCCGCTCAGCTGCGGCGCCACCTCGTCGAGCTTGCCCGGCTTCACCGCCAGCAGCACGAGGTCGGCGCGGCGGGCGATCTCCTCGTTGGAGACCGCCTCTCCCCCCAGCTCCGCGGCCAGGGTCTCGGCCCGACCGGAGCCGCTGTCGGAGAAGAGCATCCCCTCCAACTCGCCGGCCCAGCCGCGAGCCATCGCCGCGGCCATGTTTCCTGATCCGACAAAGCCGATGATCATGGCCGGGAGACTAACTGCCTCCCGGCCATGATTCGCCAGGCCGATTACGGCTGGTCTACCTGCACTTCATACGTCGGGTTGTCCCCATGCTGCTGGGTGTAGAACCAGCGCCACTTCGGCGTGCCCAGCTCGGGCACGCGGGTACCGAGGACGCCGTCGACGCTGGTGTCGCCGTCGGAGACGTAGACCCCGGTGATCTCGTTGTCGCCCTCGTTGGAACCGAAGCCGCCGTTGTCGGCGTCGAGCGTCGCCGAGGGGTCGCGGCCCTCGGCCAGCCAGCGCAGCGGTTGGTTCGCCGCTTTGGCGTAGTCGGTCCCGACCTGGAACACCCAGCCGGAGTCGAGCGCGTTGCGCTGGCTGTGGAGGGTGTCGCCGGCGTCTTCGACGAAGGTGACCGCGTTCCGCGAGAGGAACGTGACGTTGTCGAAGCCGGCGTGCGCTTCGTTCCCGTTGTAGAAGACCCGCAGGGTGCCGGTGTCGGCGCTCGGGTCTTTCTGGCTCAATTCGAAGATCGAGCCCCAGCCGCCCGCTTTCGCGTTCTCGACGCTTTCGGCGTTGGTGTCGCCGGTCTCGTCGAAGAAGAACTTCGTGAAACCGGACCCCGGCTGGAAGGCGCCGTTCTCCGGACGCTTGAACGGGGTGTCTTCGGCTTTGACCGCGAGCGGCAGCGCCTGGAACGGAGCGTTGCCGTCGGTGGCGGTGTCGTGGATCGTCACCCAGCGGGTCGCGAACGACCTGCCGTAGGTGTGGAGGGCGAGCTGATCGGGGCTGTTGACCGCTTCCTGGCTAGCCGCGGTGATCGCTTTGCCTTCTTCGTTCAGGACCTGCAGCACCTGCAGCTTGCCGTGAGCGAGGTCGCCCGGGCTCGCCGGCACGTAGCGGTAGATGTAGCTGTTCGGCTTCTTGGCCTTGGTGCCGGGCTTGTTCGAGCCGCCGATGTCCTCGCAGATCCAGAGGTTGCCGTCGGAGTCGTCCTGGATGCCCTCGTAGCCGCCGCGGCCGAGCGCGCCGGAGACGTCGGTGACGGTCGACGGGTAGTCCGGGGTCGCCGCGTAGGTCGGCGCGCCGGCGTTCTCGGTCGTGAGCAGGAGCCGCCGCGCCCACGGGTCCCAGGTCGAGCCGTCGATCGTCGCCAGCGGTTTGCCGTTGCTGTCTTCGGTCGCCAGCAGCGTCACCCGGTGGGCGGCGTCGGCATCGAGGTTGATGCGGGTGACATAGCTCGCGCCACCAGCGCCGCCCTCGTGGCCCTGGAAGAGGAAGTGGGTGCCGTAGTCGTAGCTCGGGTCGGCCCCGGTCAGCCCCTGCTTGAAGACGAGGTAGGTGTTCTTGTCGGGCTCGGTCTTGTGCGCCTCTTTGCCGCCGCTGCTCGGCGTCGGCACCATCACCGGCCGGCCGGCCGCGTTGACCACGTCGTTGTCGTAGCCGTAGTAGGAGGTCAGGGCCGAGGGGTTCTCGAGCCTGGTCGAGCCCTGGGCGACGGCGACCTGCTGCAACTCGGGCGAGAGCACGGAGGCCGGCGCGTAGCCGGAGGACCGGGTGTTTGCGTTGGGGACGCCGGTCAGGGTGGGACGGGAGGGCGGCGTCGCCCCGGCGACGGCCACGAGCACGGCGGCGATCGCCAGCGCGAGAGCGCCCAGGAGCGAGACAAACTTGGTGTTTCTCACCATCTCTGGATTCCTTTCGGGATCGGTTGGGACCTTTCCCGCGGGAACCTAGAAACGCGACTTATGCGGTCCCGTTAAGAGGCTGGGACCGGATCGTGTCGATCCGGTGAACGCTAAGACTGGTTGAAGAAGCCCTTGTCGATCAGCCTCGCCTTTTCCTCGGCGGAGACCTCGACGTTGCGGGGCGTCAACAGGAACATCTTCTCGGCGATCCGCTGCATGCCGCCGTCGAGGGCGTAGGTGAGGCCGGAGCAGAAGTCGATCATCCGCTTCGAGAGCTCGTGGTCGGCGGTCTGCAGGTTGAGGATCACCGGGACCGAGCGTTTGAACTGGTCGGCGACCTGCTGGGCGTCGTTGAAGTTGCGGGGGATGACCAGGTGGACCTGCAGCTCGCCGCCGTTGTCGACCGGGCGCAGGGTGCGGCTGGCGGCGATCGGCTCGTCGTCGGCGAAGATGTCGTCGATCTCGTCGCGCCGGGGCCGGCGCGAGGTCGGCAGGCGGCGCACCGAAGAGCCTTCGCCGCGTTCCCGGCGGGTCTCGAAGACTTCCTCGGTCCCGGTCTCGGGCTCGAAGTCTTCTTCGTATTCGGGACCGTAATCGTGGTCCTCGGCCAGTCCGAAGTAGACCAGCGCTCTATGCCAAGTGTCCCTTAGGGCCATCTGTTTCGCGTGATTCGGCCTCGGGCGGCCGACTCCTTTACGGATTATTCCCTCTTTTGCGGCGCTTCACACGAAGAGGGCATGGCCGAGGCGGATGATCGTCGCCCCCTCCTCGACCGCGACCCGCCAGTCCTGGGAGGTGCCCATCGAGAGGCGGCGCAGCCCGTTGGCGGCGGCGAGCGCGGCGAGGCGGGCGAAATAGGGGCGCGAGCTCTCGGGGTCCTCGTTGAACGGGGGCATCGTCATCAGGCCGCCGACGCGGACCGGGCAGCGCTCGAGGAAGGCGGGGAGCTCAGCCGGCTCCACCCCGCCCTTGCCCTCCTCGCCGGAGACGTTGACCTCGACCAGGACCTCGGTGTCGGGCTCGGCGTGCTTCCCGAGCTGGGCCAGGGCGGAATCGGTAGCGACCGAGTGGATCAGCCGCACCAGCGGCAGCACCTGCTTGACCTTGCGGCTCTGCAGGTTGCCGATGAAGTCCCATTCGAACGCCTCGCCCCAGCGCTCGTACTTGGCGGCGAGGTCCTGCTGGCGATTCTCGCCGACCAGCCGCACCCCCGCCTCGGCCAGCTTCCCCATCTCCTCCAGCGGCACGTACTTGCAGGCGACGAGGACCTCGGCGCGGCCCGCCGTTTCGCCCGTCACTTCCTCGAGGTTGGCGCGGACGCGGGCGGGGTCGATGTCGTGGAAGAGGGTGCGCGGCATCGCTTGGGACCTCAGGCCTCGATC
>JBQCCT010000282.1:0-7667 GCA_051961955.1 Solirubrobacterales bacterium | reverse complement strand
CTCCGCCCGCGTCGCCGGCTTGCCGATGTCATGGAAGAGGGCGCCGAAGCGCAGCGCCGTGCGCCGGGTCATCTCGTCGGCGAGGGGTTCGTCGAGCAGCTCCGCCGCTTCGACCGCTCGCTCGCCGGCGAAGCGCGTGAGGTCCGCCTCGACTTCGAGCGTGTGCTCGAGTACGGCGAGCGTATGGTCGTAGACGTCCAGATGGTGATTGGGGCCCTGCTCGACTCCGCGCAGGTTGTCCACCTCCGGCAGCACGACCGCGGTCAACTCCAGCTCGTCGAGCAGGCGCAGGCCGCGCAGCGGGTCCGGGCCGCCGAGCAGCTGGCGCAGCTCCGCCAGCTGGCGCTCGCCGGCGGGGTCGGCGGCGCGGGAGGCGGCGGCACGGGCGAGGTCGGTGGTACGGGGCTCGATCTCCAGCGCCAGCTCGACTGCCAAGCGCGGTGCCCGCAGCAGCCGCAGCGGGTCGTCGGTGAAGCTCTTCTCGGAGACGGCCCGCAGGCGCTTCTCGGCGAGGTCGGCGAGGCCGGCATAGGGGTCGATCGGCCCACCGCCGGCAAGGGGGACGGCGACGGCGCCGATCGTGAAGTCGCGCTCGGCAAGATCGGCCTCGATCCCCTCGCCGCGCAGGGCGGTGACGTCGATCTGCCAACCGCGAGAGGGGGAGACGACGCGCCAGGTGCCGAACTCTGCTGAGAGCTCGAAGGCGTGCTCGCCGATCTCCTTTGCAATTGTCTTCGCGGCGGTGGCGGGGTCGCCCGCGACGGCGAGGTCGAGGTCGGTGACATCGCGGCCGAGAATGGCATCACGTACCGCGCCGCCGACGATCCAGGCTGGGTCGCCGCCCTGCATGCCGCGCCGAGTCGCTTCGACGATCCGGGCGGCGTCGAGTCGCTCGATGCTCATCTCGGCCGCCGCGGCACCCGCGCCGAGATCGCGCAGGTGACCTCGTAGTTGATCGTCTCCAGCCGCGCCGCTACCTCCTCGGCGAGGATCTGCCCCTCCCCCTGACTCCCGATCAAGACCGCTTCGTCGCCGGGGCGCACCTCGGTCTCCGGGCCGAGGTCGATCGCGAGGTTGTCCATCGAGACAGTGCCGACCAGGGGACGGCGCTCGCCGCCGACCAGCACCTCGGCGTTGTTGCTGAGGGCGCGGCGGACGCCGTCGCCGTAACCGAGCGGGACGACGCCGACCCAGGTGTCGACCGGCGCCTTCCACCTGCGCCCGTAGCCGGCACTGGCACCGGCGGGGAAACGCTTGACGTCGGCGACGTGCGAGCGCAGGCTCAGGACCGGCGCCAGGCCCTGCTCGGCGGGGTCGCGCTGGAACGGGTCGAGGCCGTAGATCGCCACCCCGCAGCGGGCCATGTCGAAGTGTGAACGGCGGTCGCGGAGGACGGCGGCGCTGTTGGCAGCGTGGGCGAGCGCCTCCGGATGATCGGCCTTTACCGCCGCGGCCACCTCTTCGAAGCGACCGAGCTGCTCGCCGAAGTAGTCGGAGTCAAGTTCGTCGGCGGTGGCGAAATGGGTCCAGATTCCAGCCAGTTCGAGGTCGGGATCCTCAGCGCAAGCGCGGACCAGCTCCAGGACCTCGCGCGGGTCCGGGTTGCCGAGCCGCCCCATGCCGCTGTCGAGCTTGACGTGGACGCGGGCGGGTCTACCCAGCGCCCGGGCACGATCGGCAATGACGCGGCGGAAGTCCTCGCGCCAGAGCGCCAGCTCCGAGCCGGCACCGAGCGCCGTGTCGATCTCCTCGACCGTGAGCGCACCCATCGTCAGCAGCGGCACCCCGACGAAGGCGGGGCCGATCCCCTCGGCCTCGGCCGCGGTCGCCACCGCCAACCGGGTTGCGCCAGCGGCGAGGGCGGCGCGCGCACAGGGCTCGGCGCCGTGGCCGTAGCCGTCGGCCTTGACGACCACGCACAGCTCCGCCTCCCCCAGCTCGGACTTCAGCCGCGCGCAGTTGGCGTGCACGGCGTCGTAGTCGATTCGGGCGACCGCCCGTTCCATGGCTCTAGTCGCCGTCGACCAGGGCGGCGAGCGCGTCGGCCCTGGTGACCATGCCGGTGAGGTGCCCGTCGGCGTCCACCACGGGAAGATGGTTGTGGTGCTTGTCGGCGATTTTCTTCGCCACCCGGTCGGCGGACTCGTAGTCGTGGGCGATGATCGGGTCTTTGGTCATCAACTCCGAGACCTTCGTCGCGAAGGCCTTTTCAAGGCGCTCCTCGAAGCCCTTCATCGAGCCGATGAAGACGATCCCACCCATGATGTTGAGGTAGTGGGGCAGGTGGAGATCCGACTCCTCCTCGCTGAGAATCAGGTCGGACTCGCTGACGATGCCGACTACCTTGTTCTCGTCATCGACGACCGGGAGTGCTCCCAGGTCGGTCTTGGCCAGGGTGTCGATCGCGGTGCGGGCGTCGTCCTCGGCCTTGAGGCCGGGAACGTCGCGGTCCATGATCTCTGCGGCCGTCTTCATGGGCGCGAGGTTATTCGACCGGGCCGTCGGGACGTATCCCCGCCGGGACCGAGTCGATCACGTCGCCGGCGATCACCGACTCCGCCGCTCCCACCCGGGCGGCGGCGTCGAGACCGGCGCGGGCGTGGGCAACGACTGCGGCGCAGGCGGCGACGAAGGGCTCGAGCCCGCGGGCGAGCAGTGCTGCGGTCATCCCGGAGAGGACGTCGCCGCTGCCGGCGGTGGCGAGGGCGGGAGCGGAGATCGCGTTGACCGCGACGCGCTCGCCGTCGGTGACGATCGTGTCGTCTCCCTTGAGGATGAGCACCGCGTTCGCCACCCGGGCCGCCTCGCGGGCGCTGGCGAGGCGGTGGGCGTCGATCGTGGCCGAGTCGCGCTCGAGCAGGCGGCCGAGCTCGCCGGCGTGCGGGGTGAGGACGGTCGGGACCGGGCGCCCGGTCAGCGCGTCGAGCCGGCCGGCGAAGGCGTTCAGCCCGTCGGCGTCGATCACCAGCGGGCACGCGATCTTGCCGGCGACGTCGCGCGCCAGCTCGAAGGAGCCCGGATCGCTGCCGAGGCCCGGGCCGAGAACGCCGGCGGCGGCGCGCTCGAAGGTCCGCAGCACCGCCGTCTCCGAGGCCGGCACCAGGCAACCGTCGCCGCCCGGGCAGCCGACCGACATCACCTCGGGCTGGGCGATCTCGAAGACGAGCTCGAGGTCGACCGGCACGGCGACGGTTGCGTAGCCGGCGCCGGCTCGGATCGCCGCCAACGAAGCCATTCGCACGGCCCCGGTGAGACCACGCGAGCCGCCGGCGATCGCCACCTGGCCGGAGCTGAACTTGGTCGACTGGGAGTCGCGGCGCGGCGCCAGGGAGAGGACGGCGGGATCGATCTCGCCGGCGACGGCCTCGCCCGGCGCGCCCGCCGGGATCCCGATCGGCGCCACCCGCAGCTCGCCGGTGCACCACTTGCCGGGCGCGATCCGCTGCCCCAGCTTGGCGGCGTGGAAGGTGACCGTGGTGTCCGCTTCGACCGCCTCGCCGGCGACCTCGCCGGTAGAAGCGTCGACCCCGGAGGCGATGTCGCAGGCGACCACCGGTGCGCCGCAGGCGTTGATCGCCGCAATCGCCGCCACGGCCGGCTCGCGCGGCTCCCCTGCGAAGCCGGTGCCGAAGATCGCGTCGACGACCGCGCCCGACCCGCGCAGCCGCTCCGCCAAATCGCCCTCGACCAAGTCGCCGCCAAACCGCTCGAAGCTCACCGCCGGGTCCCCCCGCAATTCCTCCCGCGGCCACAGCAGCAACGCCTCAACTTCGAACCCCATCTCCCGCAGCAGCCGCGCCGCCACAAACCCGTCGCCGCCGTTGTTCCCCTTTCCACAAACCACCCGCACCGGGCCCTCCGGCGCCAGCCCCGCCACCGCCTCAGCCACAGCCCGCCCCGCAGCCTCCATCAGCTCCAGCGAAGGAACCCCCGGCCCCTCAATCGCCCACCGATCAACCCCCCGCATCCCCTCAGCGTCAAACAAGGGCTTCAGCCAGGACTCCATGGGGCCAAGCCTACGTGTCAGGGACGAAGCGCTGCCGGAGAGGCGTCCGGTCGTTCTCCGCGTGAATTTGTCGCGGCCCAATCGGGCCCGCGCCCGAACATGCTGCCCGCCTCCGGCAGGAAAATAGCCGGATTGCATTTCGCCGATTCGCGAACATCCCCGCGGGGAACGACCGGACTCCTCTCCACACGCCCCAGCTACGACCGAGGTGCGAAAGCTGCTTCAGCTCACCGAAACCGCAAAAGAGTCCGCATATCGACCTCTCTTGCGGTTTCGCGGTTCATGGGAGGGCCACTTCAAATCCCGTGGTTCCTTTTGCACCTATAGCGTGCGAAAGGAACCACGACTTCGGCGGTGAGCTGGATCAGGCGCTTTCGTGGTGCCTTATGCACCTATAACGGGGCGTAAGGAACCACGGAACTAGCTGTTGCGTCAGCCGGAGCTCTGTCGCTGGGAGTGGTGGTGTCCCTCTCACGACCGGCGTCCTGTTGCTCGCATCGGTGACGTTCGCGGTCAGCCAGTGCCGCTTCGGGCGAGCACCCCTGGGCGCGCGAGGCACACCACCGCTCCCTACCGAGTGAGCTTCGTCCTGAGCGCTACTTGCCGACGCCGACGATCAGCTTGATGGTCGTAAGATCGCCAGAGGCTTCGGACCCGATCGCGACGTAGTCGATCTTCGTCAGGTACTTCTTCGCTTCGCGGAAGCCTTCTTCGCCGGGAGGGACGAGCGCCGAGGCGAGGCGGAGGGCGGCGGGGCCATCGACGAAACCGCTGATCGGAGTGCTGCCGAGGGCGCTGATTGCTTCCTTGTAAGCGGGCGATTCGGAAAGGGTTTCGCCAGATTCCTGCAGTGCCGCCAGCGCTGACACCCGGCCGTAGCCGATCGCGATCCGGTTGCCCTTGGCGATGATCACCAACGGGTTTGGTCCCAATTCGGGGCTGCGGATCGAGAAGCCACTTGCTTCGCCATTGATCGCGGTGATACCAGGGACGCCTGCAGAACGCAGGAAGAGGCCGATGTTGGAGACGGTGTTCTTCGCTTGGGTCGCGTCTTCGGTGGTGAAGACCGCGGCGCCGCCGAGGCTGCTGCGGCTGTTGCCGGTAAGGAAGAGGCCAAGATCGCCGACCGAAGAGGTAATCGATTCGATGTCGATTCCCTCTTCCTTCAGCGCCTTCTTCAGCTTGTGGGGCGGGACCTCGCCCGGGAATCCCTTTGCGTCGAGCTCGTCGATCCCATCCTCGAAGCGCTTGCCGAATTCAGCCGAGGCGAAGGCGGCGACTGAGCTCTTCGGCAATGAGCCGAGCAACTTGGAAGCGTCACCGGAGGGAGCACTTTCGCCGCCGGCATTGGTACTGACGTCGATCTCGGCGTTTGCGGAGTTCGGGATCAGGCTGGCAACGAGGGTGGATTCGTCGAGGTTGAGGCCAGCATTTTCGAAGAAGAGCTTCGCGCTCTGGTCGACTTCGCCGTCGGCTTCTGAGGCGCGGAGCACCCCGCCGATGTCGAAATAGACGTGGGCGGCGCTGCCGTCTGGCACATTGGCGACTGCGCTCGTATAGGCGCCTTCGTCGGCCAGCGATTCACCATTGGAGGCGGTGACGACTTCCTTGAAGATTGATTCTTCCTGGGCGATGACGACCAGTTCACCGACGACGCCAATCGCAGTTCCGTCTTCCTGCACCTTGAAGTCAACGCCTTCGAAGGAACCGTCTTCGGGCTGTTCCTTGGCGCTTTCAGCTTGCTTTTCGATGAATTCTTCAGCCGCCCCGCTGTCGCTCGTTTCCGCAGCAAGGGCATAGCCCTGGAAGTTCCCTTCGCTGTATTCCGGATAGATGAAGGCGGCCTTTTCGCCAAGCCAAGGCTCGACTTCCTTTTCGAAGTCGAGTTCTTCACCTTCGGCGAGGGCCGATTCTTCGATGTCGGAGACGATCAAGCTGCCGAGGTCGTGGACCCCGGCGATCTTCTGCGCCAGCGCTTCGATATTTGCCTTCGTTTCGCCTTCGGGGCGGATCGTGAATTCGACGAAGAACGGAGTTTTCGCCGGCGCCACCGTGGCGGGAGCGGCACCGCCGCTGGAGCTGCTGCCGCCGCAGCCGGCGACGAACGCGGCAAGGAGAGCGATGAGGAGGACTGGGAGGACGAGGCGGAGCTTCATCGAGCCGGGCATCCTAGCGCCCCAAATGCACAGCTTCACTCGACCGTCACCGTCTTGGCCAAATTGCGGGGCTGATCGACGTTGAGGCCGCGGTTGCGGGCGATGTCGTAAGCGAGCAGCTGCAGCGGCAGGATCGCCAGGATCGGCTGCAGGATCCAGTCGCTGGCGGCGATCTCAATCGTCTCGTCGGCGACCTCGGCCACCCGCGAATCGCCGACGGTCGCGATCCCGATCGTCTGGGCGCCGCGGGCGCGCACCTCCTCGACGTTGGAGAGGACCTTCTCCAGCACCGGGCTCTCGGTGGCGACGCAGATCACCGGCGTCGATTCGTCGAGCAGCGCGATCGGGCCGTGCTTCATCTCCCCCGCCGCGTAGGCGTCGGTCGGGATGTAGCTGATCTCCTTCAGCTTCAGCGCCCCCTCGAGGCAGACCGGCAGGCCGATGTGGCGCCCGAGGTAGAGGAAGAAGGTCTGGTCGCTGTGGGCGTCGGCGATCGCCTTCGCCGGCGCCTCGGTCACCGCCAGCGTCTCTTCCATCTTCGAGGGCAGGCCCTTCATCGCCGCCACCAGCTCGGCCAGCCGCTCCGCCGGCAGCGTCCCCCGCAACTCGGCGATCCGCAACCCCAGCAGGTACATCGCCGCCACCTGGGCGACGAAGGTCTTGGTCGCGGCGACGCCGATCTCCAGGCCGGCGCGGGTGTAGAGGACGGCGTCGGCATCGCGGGTCGCCTGACTGCCCATGATGTTGGTGATCCCGAGTACGGTCGCGCCCGCCCCGCGCGCCAGCCGCATCGCCGCCAGCGTGTCCGCCGTCTCCCCCGACTGCGTGATGCCGACGACGAGGTCGCCGGGACCGATCACCGGGTTGCGGTAGCGGTACTCGGAGGCGATGTCCATCTCCACCGGCACCCGCGCCCACTCCTCGATCGCGTAGCGACCGACGAGGCCGGCGTGGTAGGAGGTGCCGCAGGCGACGATCACGATCCGCCGCAGATCGCGCAGGAAATCGTCGGAGAGCTCGACGTCGGAGAGATCCACCCCCTCGTCGCCCGGCAGGCGATCGGCAATCGTCTCGGCGACGGCGTCGGCCTGTTCGTGAATCTCCTTCAGCATGAAGGTCTCATAGCCGCCCTTCTCGGCGGCGTCGGCGTCCCAGGTCACCGCTTCGGTATTGCGCTCGACCGGATTCCCCTCGGCGTCGGTGATCCGCACCGAGCCGGCCTCGATCTCGACGATCTCGCCGTTCTCGATCGGCATCGCGGTGCGGGTGTCGGCAAGGAAGGCGGGGATCGCCGAGGCGAGGAAAGTCTCTCCCTCGCCGACGCCGACCACCAGCGGGCACTCCTTGCGGGCGCCGACCAGGCGCTGTGGCTCGTCGGCGTGCATGGCGACGAAGGCGTAGTGGCCGCGCAGCTTGGCGAAGGCGGCGCGCACCGCGGCGGCGAGGTCGCCGTCGTAATGGTCGGCGATCAGGTGGGCGACGACCTCGGCGTCGGTCTCGGAGGT
>JBQCCT010000281.1:0-4034 GCA_051961955.1 Solirubrobacterales bacterium | reverse complement strand
GGGGGGTGCGGGCCCCGCTGGCGCCCCCGCCCCGCGCGCCCCCCCGGCCCCCCCCCGCCCCGCCCGCCGCGGGGGGGGGGGTTGTTCTGTGCCCCCCTTCGCCCCCCACCCCCAACCCCCCACCCTTGGATGGGTGCTCAGCTGAGGGCGCGGCGGCGCTCGCGGCGAACCCAGGTGCGGTGGGTGAGCCAGGCGAGGAGGGCGATCAGGGCGATCGGCCCGAGGATCGCGAGGCCGACGACGGTCACTGCGGCGGCGACGGCGAGGATGTGGCCGGCGTCGTGGAAGGCATCATCGATTCCCCAGGCGCCGCCACCCGACGATTCGTTCGATCCGCCGGTGACGATCCGCAGGGAGACGCGGGAGAGGTCGGCGCGGCGGTGGAGGTGGTCCAACTGCGCGGCGAGGCGGGAGGCGTGGCGGCGCTCGTGCCGCAGCTCGGCTTCGACCGCTTCACGCTCCGATTCGGTTTCGGCTTCCCCGAGCTGGCCGAGCAGGCTGTCGATCCGCGCCCGCGATTCGCGCAGCAGCTCGGCGGCGCTGACCGTGGGGGCGGTGATGTCGGCGGTCGCTTCGTGGCGCGAGCGCACTTCGTCGATCGCCGAGAAGGCGGCGAGCGCGTCCGGGAGCTTGGCGCTGGGGATCAGCAGGTCGAAACTCGCGCCGGCTTCGCCGGCTTCCCCTTGGCGGGTGGAGGAGTGCATGACGATGCCGTCATTGGCGTGGACCGCTTCGAAGACCTTGGTGGCGTTACCGGCGACGTCCTCGGGTTCGGCCCCGAGGACGACCTCAGCCGAGCGTTCGACCTTGCGGGGACGGGGGCTGGCGTTGAAGTCCTCGTTCGTCACTTCGGCCGAGCCCTTGGCCACCGCGCTGCCCGCGGAAGGGACCACCCGTGCTTCGGTTTCGTACATGGGCTCAGCCGACCTTTTGGAGGCAGCACTGCCGCTGGCGGGACCTCGCTGCGAGAAGGGCTTGATTTCCTGCGCTGGCGCTTTTTCCTGCGCTGGCGCTTGGGCGCTCGGCGTCTTCGGATTCGTGAGGGAGAGGAGGCCGCTGTTGTTGTTCTGCCCGGATCCGCTGTTCAAGGCCACGACCGTGGCGATCGCGATCGCGGCCAGGGCGACGCCGCCCGCCGGCAGCAACAGGCGGCGCGCCGGTCTTTTGATCCGCATAGCGGTCCAAAAGACCGGCACGCTTTCGATCCGCAAGCGCGAGCGCCGCGGGAAGCCCGCGGCGGCGCGCTGGTCGAGCTCGGCGGCGAACTCCGGCCGCGGCGTGGGGCGCAGGGCGCGGAGGTCGGCGATCAGCTGGTCGTCCCTAGGCGGTTCCATCGCATGCCTCCCTCAGCTTGGTCATGGCGCGGTGCAGCTTGGTGCCGGCGTTCGACTCGCTGACGCCGAGCACCTGGGCGATCTCGGCGTTGCCGAGGCCGGCGAAGAACTTGAGCGCGATCAGCTCGCGCTCGCCGGGCGCGAGGCGCTCCAGCGCGGCGGAGATGGCGAGCCGGCGCTCGCTGTGCTCGCCCCCCTCCGCGGCGCCGAGGCTGTGCAGGTCGGCCGGCTCGGCGGTCAGCTCCGCCTGGCGAGCACGGCGGCGCAGCTCGTCGAGCGCCGCGTTGCGGGCGATCCCGAACAGCCACGCCCTTGGCTCGCCGCGCTCGGGGTCGAAGCGGTGGCGCTTGCGGTAGGCGCGCTCGAAGGCGGCGGCGGTGACTTCCTCGGCTGCGGGGCCGTCGCGCAGGAGGCCGGCGACGTAGGCGTAGACGTCATCGCGGCTGGAGCGGTAGAGGCGGTCGAAGGCGAGGTCGCCGGCCCGCGGCGCTTCCTCGGCGTTGGCAACCAGCGTCTGCTCCATGCCCGTACTACGGCCGAAATCAGGATCCATCACGGGAATTTTCAGCGTTCGCTGAATTTTGCCCCCTATAGAGGTGCTTATTCAGCGTTCGCTGAATTTTCCCCGGAGCTTAGGCGGCCTGGGGGAGATGCGAGAGATTCGGGGCGGCGGCGACGGCCGCTTTGATCGACTCGGTGGCGATGGCGACGAGCTCGCGCAGCTCGTCCTCGGAGATCGAGAGCGGCGGCATCAGGACGATGGTGTTGCCGAGCGGGCGGATGAAGGCGCCGCGCTTGCGGGCCTCGACCGTCACCCGGTGGCCCATCCGCAGGGCGTCGTCGTGGTCGCCGAGATCGATGCCGACCATGACGCCCTTCTGGCGGACCTCGGCGACCTCGGGCATCGCCGCCACCTCCGCCAAGAGCTCTGCGAAGAGGGCGATCTTCGGCTGCAGGCGCTCGATCGTCCGCTCCTGCTCGAAGACGTCGAGGTTGGACAGGGCGGCGGCGCAGGCGAGCGGGTTGCCGGTGTAGGTGTGGCCGTGGAAGAAGGTCTTGAACTCCTCATAGGAGCCGAGGAAACCCGCGTAGATCTCCTCCGTCGTCAGCGTCGCCGCCAGCGGCAGGTAGCCGCCGGTGATCCCCTTCGCCAGGCACATCAGGTCGGGCGCCACGTCTTCTTGTTCGCAGGCGAACATCGTCCCGGTGCGGCCGAAGCCGGTCGCCACCTCGTCGCAGATCAGCAGTACGCCGAAGCGGTCGCAGAGCTCGCGGGCGGCGCGCAGGTAGCCCGGCGGCTGGACGAGGATGCCGGCTGCACCCTGGACGAGCGGCTCGACCACCACCGCCGCGACCTCGCCGGCGTGGGCGCCGAGCACGCGCTCGAGGTCGGCGGCGTCGCCGGGCTCGGCGACGTGGGTCTCGAACAGCAGCGGGCGGTAGGTCGAGTGGAAGAGGTCGATGCCGCCGATCGAGACCGAGCCGATCGTGTCGCCGTGGTAGGCCTCGTGCAGGCGCACGAACTTGGTCCGGCGGGCGTGCTCGCCGCCGCGCTGCTGCTGGTACTGGAAGGCGATCTTCAGCGCGATCTCCGCCGCGGTCGAGCCGGAGTCCGAGTAGAAGACGCGGGAGAGGCCCGCGGGGGCGATCTCGACCAGGCGGGCGGCCAGCTCGGTCGCGCCGGGGTGGGTAAGGCCGAGCATCGTCGTGTGGGCGACCCGGTCGAGCTGCTCGCGCACGGCGCGGTCGATGACCGGGTGCCGGTGCCCGTGGACGTTGCACCAGAGCGCCGCCGTCCCGTCCAGATAGCGCCGCCCTTCGGTGTCGAAGAGGTAGGAGCCCTCGCCGCGCTCGACCACCAGCGGCGCTTCCTCGCTCCAGCCCTGCTGCTGGGTGAAGGGATGCCAGACGAAGTCGCGATCGAGCTGCGCGTGGTCCACCGGCATGGCTCGCACGTTAGTCCCGGGCTCGGCGGGAGCCGCCGGCCGCGAAAGGCGCTAAATCCGCCTGTTAGCTTCGTCCTATGAGACGGATCAACATCGCCGCGCCCCAGTTCGAGTACGACGCCGAGGACCCGGAGGGCTTTCGCAGCGGCATGGCTCGCCTCGGCAAGTTGCTGGGCGGCGCCGTGGAGTCGGGCATCAGCGTCTACGAGCTCCCGCCCGGGCAGGCGATCTGCCCGTACCACTACGAGTGCGGCGAGGAGGAGTGGCTGCTGGTGCTGGAGGGGACGCCGACGCTGCGCCACCCGGAGGGCTCCGACCGGCTCGAGCCCTGGGACGTCGTCTTCTTCGAGAAGGGCCCCACCGGCGCCCACGGCGTCCGCAACGAGACCGACCGGACCGTGCGCGTCCTCATGTTCTCCACCGTCGTGATCCCGAGCGCCAGCGTCTACCCCGACAGCGACAAGGTCGGGGTCTGGACCGGCGACCCCGAGATCGACATGCTCGTCCGCCGCGAGAGCAAGGTCGACTACTTCGACGGCGAGGCGTAAGCCGCTCCCCCCGATGAACCTACGCGGCCAGCCTGCCGCGTGATATCGCTCACACGAGCAAATATTGCTCTTCCGAACAGGTTGCGTTCATGCAACTATTGTCGTGATGAACACGACGATCGAGGCAACTGCCACCGCTGCCCGCCTGACCGCGCTGATGCACCACATGTTTCTCTACGACCGCGGCAACCAGCTGCGGGTGATCG
>JBQCCT010000280.1:0-2991 GCA_051961955.1 Solirubrobacterales bacterium | reverse complement strand
CCGTAGCCGCCCGGCTTGCCGTCGTTCCACTCGGCGCCGTGGGCGTGGGCGCAGTCCTCGAGCAGGAAGATGCCGTGGTCGCGGCAGTAGGCGGCGATCCGCTCGGCGTCGAAGGCGATGTGACCGCCGATGTGGACGAGGATCGCGGCGCGGGGCCTGTGCCGCTCGGCCTTGCGCTCGAAGTCCTCGAAGGACATGCAGAGGTCCTCGCGGTTGCAGTCGACGAACTCGACCTCGGCGCCGGCGCCGATCGCCGCCAGCGGCGTCGCCATGAAGGTGTTGGAGGGGCAGAGCACGGTCTCGCCCCTGACGCCGGCGAACTCCAGCGCGGCCAGCGCCCCGCCGGCCCAGCTTGAGAGGCCGAGGCTGGGCAGCCCGTTCCACTGCTCCCAGCGCTCCTCGAACGCCTTCAGCTTGGCGCCCTCGGACCACTGCTCGGAGTCGAGGACCTCGGTCCAAAGTTCGAACAACCGCGCACGGTCGCGGTGGTCAAACCCGATCGCGAACTTGCTCGCGTCGGGCAGCGTGTTCTCTGCGGCCCCTATCGGTGGCTCCTTTGTGTGTGGCTGGGATCGTCTGCCTCGGCGGGACTTGACGACTGCAAAACGCTGGAGGCGGCGAGAAATCTAGCAGCGAAACCGGACTATTTACCCAATCCTTAGAGGATCAATCCTCGGCATGTGCGGACTGGATTACCGCGCCGACGGCGCGCGAGCCGGCGAGGAGCACGGTCCCGGACACCGCCACCGCCATGAAGGCGACCAACGCGACGCCACTCCAGGGCGTATTCGACCAGGACTCGCCGAAGATCAGTGGAGCGAGCAGCACCGGCACCAGTACTTGCACGGCGAACATCGCCGGCGCCACCTGGGTGGCCGGCCGTTGCTGCAGGGCGCTCATCTCGCTGAGCAGCGCCAGGCCCTCAGACAGCACAACGGTCGCAAGCCAGGCGACACCGACCAGGACCGCCCCGGCGGCGAGTTCGTCGGTCAGCAGCTTGCTGGCGATCGCGGTCCAGGCGTAGCCGCAGCCGGCGCTGAGGATCGCCAACGTCCCGACCAGGCTGGTGCGGTGACGCAATAGGTATGGGGCGAGGATCGGGACAGCGACCAAGCCCAGCGCCAATGCGATCGACCCCGCCCCGGCATGGTTGGTAGTCCGTTCCGGCGCCGCCAAGGCAACCCCCGCGATCCCGACGACGATCGCGCCCACGGCGACGAGCTCTCGCCGCCCCGGCGTCTCCCCCAGCCGCGTCACCCCCAACCACAGCAACAGGATCAAGCCGCTGGCCAGACAAGGCTGCACCACCGTCAGCGGTGCCAGCAGCAGCGCCGCGATCTCGAACGGCCACCCCAGCAACCCCAAGGCCGTCGCCCCCAGCCAGCGCCTGTTGCGCACCAGCCGCCCCAGCAGCGACGGCCGCAGCGAGTGCTCCCGCGGCACCTGCCGCGCCTCCAAAGCCTGCAGCGCGATCGAGGTGTTGTAGAGCAACGAAGCGACAACCGCCGCAGCTATTCCCAATACCACCACGGCGGGAACCTAGCCGACCCTGATCCTTCTAGTTGTGGAAATGGGTCATCACGCCGCCAACCCCAAGTCCAGCCACCGAGATCAACAGGATGTAGGCGAGCCCAACGGTTTCGGGGTCCGCGTCCATCCGTTTCAGGCTGCCAAAGACGACAAAGTTGACGACGCCGACGAGAAGCATGTAAATGATGACTGCCTGCTTCTGGCTCATCTGACTCCTTTCTTAGACAAAAGATTACCAAAGGGAGCTGCCGATCGCTGCCAACGCCGCAGCCACCAGGCCGCCCAATCCCCCGACGACAGTCGCCGCGCGCACCTCCGGATGATCTCGTCGTCGCAGCGCCGGCCAGACCTGACCGAGAAAGCCGCCTATGGCGATCGGCGCCGCCAAGAACCCCGACATGGTTGCGGCACTGCCGATGAAAGATCCGAGGGGAAGCACCCACCGACCCTAGGCGGCCGATGCGCGCGTGTGGCGCGCAGATCGTGCCGCTTATGGAACTTCTTTCCTACGTCTCCTGGTACAGCGGGCCGTCGCCGCCCTCGGGGAGGGTGAGGCGGCCGCCCTTGGCGGTGATCGCGCCGCACTGGACGCAGTTGGAGGCCGTGACGTGGACGTCGACCTCGGCGGCGCCGTTTTCCAGCTGCTCCTCGGGGATCTCGTAGACCTGGGCCGGGCACATCGAGACCCACGTCTGCGCGACCTCGCGCGGGACCTTGCTCTGGATCCGCACGTGGTTGGGCGCGTCGTCGCGGGTGGCGTTGCCGGAGAGGAAGACGGAATCGAGCTTGTTGAAGGTCACCTCGTTGTCGGGCTTGGGGTACATGTCCCCCGCCTTGCCGAGCTCGACCGGGATCTCGGAGTCGTGCTCCTGCTTCCAGTGGCCGCCGGGGAAGGCGCCTTTGGTGACGGTCATCGCCGAGGCGATCGCGCCGCCCATGAAGAACCCCTTCGAGAAGGGCTGGCGCATGTTGCGCGATTCTTTGAGGTCCTTCTCGATCGCCGATTTGCGGACCTTCTCCTCGTAGGACTCGAAGTTGACCGAGTCGATGTCCTGCTTCAGCGACTCGACGATCGATTCGGCCGCGTACATCCCGGCGTGCATCGCGTAGTGGACGCCCTTCAGGGTCGGGATGTTGACCATGCTGGCCGCGTCGCCGGCGACGAGCATCCCCGGCACGGTGAGCCGCTTCGGCATCGCGAAGTAGCCGCCGGAGGGAATCGTCTTCGCGCCCCAGGCGACCCGCTTGCCGCCCTCGATCAGCTTGGCGATGAAGGGGTGGGTCTTGATCAGCTGCAGCGCGTCGTGACAGCTGAAGGTTGCGTCGGTGTAGTCGAGGCCGACGACCAGGCCGAGGCAGATCTTGTCCTCGCCCATCGGGTAGATGAAGGTGCCGCCGAACTCGTTGAAGCGCGGCGACTTGCGCAGCGGCCAGCCCATCGTGTGGATGACGCGGTCGAGC
>JBQCCT010000279.1:0-5057 GCA_051961955.1 Solirubrobacterales bacterium | reverse complement strand
TCATCCTCAATCCGGACGGTCATGATCTTCGTCATATCGCCGACCTCTGCACGTCGATGGCGACCGCACCGATCAGGTGCTTGAAGTACCGCGCCGGTCGGCTTGCCCGGACCAGGAGGCCGTCGCTGATGACCAGGCCCTCGTCGTCCAGCTTCTGGAGGGCGCGGGCGAGCGCGACGCCCCCGCTGAGACTGCGGGGATTCGCCAGCACTCGACCAGCGAGCGCTTGGAGCGTCAGCACGTCAGGGTCCTCGCGAAGGACCTCGATGAGCACGTCTAGCTGCATTTGGAGATCGGCCGTCAACACCGTGCGCTCCTGCGCAAGCTCGCCGCCGGATGCTCGACGTAGAAATCTCCATCGACATAGCGGCCGGGGCGCCACTCCATTCCGTCCAGCAGCACGCAGGGCGAGACGTTCATGCCGGCGGCGAGCTTGAGGATGGTGTCGATGCGGGGAAGGCGCAGCCCACGCTCCAGCGGGCTGATGGCCGCCCGGCTCACCCCAACGAGGTTCGCGAGGTCGTCCTGGGATAGACCAACCCGGCGCCGGCTGCGCCAGAGGTTGAGGCCGAACCGCTCCCCCAGCGTCGGCTCGGGGCTCAATTGAGGCGGGGTCCGCATTGCCGCTATCCCTCGGCGCCGGCGCGGGCGTCGCGCTCGACCAGCTCGTCCAGCACCTTCTGAACGGCAGCTTTCCGCGCGGCCCGCACCGGCTCGATCTGAGCCGCCAGTTCCGAGCCCTTCCCGTTCAGGGCGCGACAGAGCTCCTCCAGCATCCGCAGGCCGGGATCGGCGCACCTGCCCTCCTCGATCTCCCCGATGAAGTCGGCGGTGGTCGGTGAGCGATCGGCGAGCTCTTGCCGGGTCAGCCCCCGCTCCTCGCGAAGCGCTTTGAGCGCCTGGCCCGTTCGCAGGACCCAGGCCGCATCCGGCTTCTCGCGGGGAGCGACCTTTGGGGCGTCGTCGCGCAGCAATTCCAGGACGGCGCGGTGGTCCGGGTCTTCCATGCGCTGCCTGAGCCGGTCCTTGAACCGCTCCTCGCTCTCGTAGCCGACGGGGGAAATCCGGAAGCCGGCCGGTAGGTGGAAGTCCCGAACTTCATAGCCGCTGATGTCCGCGATCGACGGCGGAGTCTCGTAGTGCTCATGGCGGGCCGGGTCCCACCACATCCACTCAACGAGGTCACAGTTCTTGACCTCCAGACCTGCGACCAGCTTGAGGATCACGTCGAGGCGGGGAAGCCGATGTCCGTGCTCGATCATGCTGAGGAGCGAGCGGTTTATCCCGATCCTGTCCGCCAGGTCGCCCTGGGTCAGACAGGCCCGGCGGCGGAACCAGACCACATTGGCGCCGAACCGTTCTCCCAGGGTCCATTCCCTTTCGACCCACTCATCTTCCTGGCCGAGGCTGCTCATCTCGATCCCTCCTTCGGCGGATCGAGCTTCCAGGCCAGCCCCATCAGGAGCGCGCAGGGCTCCACTTCTACCGCCCCGGCGAGCTTCACGATCGTGTCGAGGCGCGGGACGCGCCGGCCGTGCTCGAGCAGGTTGATCTCGGTGCGGTTCAGGCCGGCGCGTTCGGCGGTGCCGATCTGCGACAGGCCGGCGCGACCGCGCAGCTCGACCAGGTTTTCGCCGAAGCGATGGCCGAGCTCAATCGCCTGGGGTCCTCGCTTGCGACCCATCGCTCAGCCCTCCAGGCCGAGGGTCGCCAGGACCCAAGGCGTTTTCTTGATGCGATCGGTTGGCAGGTAGAAGTGCTGGACCGAGCCGCGCACCCGCTGCTCGCCCGCGATCTCGATCGCGCCGCATTTGACGAGAACCCGGACGTGGTAGCTGACGCCGGATAACGACTTCTTTTCCAGCCGCGCCAGTTCCTTCGGGCTCAGCATCTCTTTGGACTCGACGTAACGCCTGAGCAGGCTTCGCCGCAGCGGGTTTCGCAGGGCGTCGAGCAGAGCCTGATTCGGGTCGTGCTTAGCCATCAGACCGCACCCCCCGTCAACTCGCAGTAGCGGAGGGCGGGACGGGTCGGCCGGACCAGCTCGTCCTCGCCGGGGCGGTGGAGCAAGCCGGCCCCGGCCAGATCGCGGACCGCACGCTGGATCGCGTCGAACTCCGGGAACTCCCGCGTTCCGCCGCCGGTCATTTCCCGGACCAACTCGTCCATCGTCAGCGTCGCCGGGTGAAGCTCCAGAACCTGGCGAAGGATCGCTGCCTCCTCGCGATCGTCTTCGTCCCAGGTAGTTATGGCGCGCTCGTCCCTCGCGCCCTTAGGGTGGTCCTGCATGGGAAGCCTGCCTTCCTGTGCCACGCCCCCGGCTGTGTCAGCAGCGCGGGGGCACTTTGCGATTTCGGCGGCGACCGTAGGTGGACCGGAGGCCCGTTTCAAGGCCGGAATCGACCTCTCTCAGACCTCACCTTGCCCCAGGGCTTGCCCCAGGGGCGATTTTGAACCCCTTTGTCTGTACTCCTAAAAAGACGAAAACCCCGCATTTGCGGGGCTTTCGTCTTATAGCGGGGGCGGGATTCGAACCCGCGACCTTCGGGTTATGAGCCCGACGAGCTACCTGGCTGCTCCACCCCGCGGCGGACCGTGGATGGTAGCAATTTGGCGGGGTCCTTCCTAGGGGGCGGGCGGTCTAGAGTGGCGCGGTGGCCGAGGGGGCAAAACGGGTTGCGGTGATCGACGTGGGGACGAACTCGACGCGGTTGCTGGTGGCTGATGTCGAGGGCGGACGAGTCTCACCAGTGGACCGGCGCAGCACGGTGACGCGGCTGGGCCGAGGGGTCGACCTCTCCGGCCACCTGGGCAGCGAGGCGATCGAGGACGTCTGCGGGGCGATCGGCAACTACATCGGCATCCTCGAGGAGCTCGGGGCCGAGGCGGTCGAGGCGATCGCGACCAGCGCCGTCCGCGATGCCGACAACGGCAGTGCCTTCATCGCCGAGCTCCGCGAGCGCTTCGCCCTCTCCGCCCGCGTGCTGGACGGCGAGGAGGAGGCGCGAGCCACCTACCTCGGCGCCACCTCCGAGAGCCCGCCCAGCGAGCCGACCCTGGTTATCGATATCGGCGGCGGCTCGACCGAGCTCGTCGTCGGCACAGGCAGCGAGATCGCCTTCCACGATTCGCTCCAAGCCGGCGTCGTCCGCCACAGCGAGCGCCACATCGCCAGCGATCCGCCCACCGCCGGCGAGCTGGAAGCACTCGCCGGTGACGCCCGCGGTCTGATCGAAGACTCGCTCGGCGAGGGAGTCGAAGCCCGCCAGGGCATCGCCGTCGCCGGCACCCCCACCTCGCTCGCCGCAGTCGAGATGGAGCTCGAACCCTACGACCCGGCCCGCGTGCACGGTCACGTCATCGCCCTCCCCTCGATCCAGCGAATGCTCTCTCGCCTCGCCTCCCTTCCCCTCGCCGAACGGGTGCAGGTTCCTGGCCTACACCCCGACCGTGCCCCCACGATCGTCGCCGGCGTCGTCATCCTCGTCGAGACGATGCGCGCCTTCGACCTTGAGCAGATCACCGTCTCCGAGCACGACATCCTCTACGGCACCGCCCTGGCGGCGGTAGCCCTCCGCTAAAGCCTTTTAAACCCATCGGAATGCTTTTTCTCCTAACTGGACAGTGTGTCTGATTAAAGACCGCCGAACGGGCAGATTTCCACGCGGAAACCCCAAAAGCGGGTAGTGCTGTCTACTGTCTTTTCATTAACTTCCGACAAAGGGTGGTAGACGAAAAGGACAGTTGGGTACATACTGAATCGACCGGGCAAGAGGTGGGGTTCGCTTCACCTTGGCACCCGGGATATAGGGCTTAGGCGATTGCCGCATCATGGCGCCTCCCGCCGTCTGGGCCCACCAAATAAAGGTCCCTGAAGACGTACCCCTGCCCGTCCTGAGGGGCCGACTCGAATCGGTCGCCAGCAATGGCGGCCGATTCTGTTTTGGCAGCACTCAAGCCAAATTCGACTTGCGCGGGTAAGCGACCTCGGGATCGGTGAGGACATTCACCAAGGTCGGTCGCCCTGACGCGAAGGCCCGCTCCAGGGCCGGCCGCAGCTCTCCCGGCTCACGGACCAGGATGCCGTCGCAGCCAAGCGATTCGACCAGCTGGTCGTAGCGCGTCTCAGGCTGCAGCTCGGCCGCCACCGAGTACCCGTAGAGGAACTTCATCGGGTGGTGCTCCAGCGCCCAGATGCCGTTGTTGCCCATCACACCGACCACGCCCAAACCATGACGGGACATCGTGTCGAACTCCATGCCGGCGAAACCGAAGGCGCCATCGCCCAACAACAGGCAGACCTGACGGTCGGGGTGGGCGACCTTGGCCCCGATCGCCTGGCCGGGACCGGCCCCCAGACAACCGAAAGGACCAGGATCCATCCAGCAGCCCGGCTGATAGGTCTCGATGAAGCGGCCGGCGTAGGAGACGAAGTCGCCGCCATCGCCGACAACGATCGCGTCGCGGTCGAGAAGTTCGCCGAGCTCCTTGTAGACGCGGACCGGATGCAGCGGCGAGCGCAAGTCGTTCAGCTCCTCCTGCTCGGTCGCTCGCTTCTCCGTCTCAATATTGCGCAGCTGCTCCAGCCACGGCCGCGTACGTGGCTCGCCTCCGGCCGCCTGGCGCAGCGCCGCCAGCGTCGCGCGGACGTCGCCGACCAGGTCGACCTCGGGTGCCCGGTTGGCGAGCAGCGCGTTCGGCGCCGCGTCGAGCCGCACGATCTTCGTCTCCTCGCCGAAGCTACCGCCGAAGCCGAGCCGGAAGTCCATCGGCACGCCGACCACGAGGGCCACGTCAGCCCCCTTCAGGGCCGCGCCGCGGGCGCGGCTGAAAGCGAGCTCGTGGTCGGCCGGCAGGCAGCCGCGCCCGAGCCCGTTGAGGAATACCGGGATGCCAAGCGCCTCTGCCAGCGCCCGCAGCTCGTCCTCGCCACGGCCCCAGTAGAGACCCGTGCCGGCCATGATCGCCGGTCGCTCGGCCGCGGCCAGCAGCCCCGCCGCCTCCTCGACCCCCGCCGCCGGCTGCGCCGCGCCGGCCTCCCCCAGCGCCGGGACCTC
>JBQCCT010000278.1:0-6284 GCA_051961955.1 Solirubrobacterales bacterium | reverse complement strand
CCGTTGTGGTGGAGTAGGGCGGCGAACTCGACGTTGCGCCGCTGCTTGCGGCGCAACCCGAGCTCGTCGCTGACCGCGAGCGCGAGCTCGACGACGGCGCGGCTGTGGCTGCCGGTGTAGGCGTCGTCGGCCTCGACCATGTCGCCGAGGAGCATCGCCGTGCCCTGGTAAGCGGCGCTGAGAGCCAGCGCCTGGTCGACGCGCGCCTGGCGCTCGCGCGAGAGGACGGCGAGGACGGCGGCAAGGGGGATCACGGTGAGGCACATGCCGGGACCAATCTCGAGTGCCGCGATCGCGACGACGAGGCCGATCGGCGCCAGCGCCGCGTCGAGCGCGTAGACGGGAGCGATCATCCTCCCCACCGCGAGCGGCGGCGTGTCGTCGATCAGCCAGGCGCGGCCAGCCGCAGCGGCGAAGTCGAAGGCGAACTGGGCAAGAAGGGCGAGCAGGTAGACGGGCCAGTTGCCCCAGGAAAAGGTCTGCACCCCGGCGACGATGATGACCAGCGCGGGGCCGACCGAGTGCCAGCAGTCGGCGAAGACGTGAAAGGCGCGGCGGATCGTGATGACGCCGGCGAAGTGGTCAGTCAGGCGGCCGAGAGCCCAGCTGAGACTGACGACCAGCGGCACCATCGGCGTCGGCAGCAGGAACAGCATCGGCACCAGCACCAGCTCGGTGGGCACGGTGAAGCCGTCGGCGATGTCGAAGCGGGCGCGGCAGGCGACGACGTTGGCGATGACAAGCAGCACCAGCGTCGTCCCGTCGAGGTCGCGGGGGGAGTTGAGGAACAGCGCCATCGCCAGCGCCACGGCGAGAAAGGCAATCGCCATGCCGTACTCGACCCGACGCTCGCGTCCTTCGGCACGCACTTGGGCGCGAGTCCTGCCGCGCGCGTACAGCTGCTCGGATTTCGAGCCAGGGGTGGCTTCGACACGCATGGTCACCCAGGGGGAGAGTGAAAATTAAGTAGACAACACGTCCAAGTTACTTAAGAACTGCAATGTGTTTCCCGATCAGCCTTGCACATCCGTCAGCCAGATGGGGAAGGCTGGCCGTCGAGGGGAGGTTTGCAGTGAAATCCATCCGCACCACGCTCAAGGTGGCGGTCAGCGCGCTTCTCGCCACCGTTTTTTTTGCGGCCTCAGCACACGCCTGCACTTACGAAAAGAGTGAAACCGTCTTCTCGTCGTACGGCGATCCTCGCTCCTACGTCCTCGTCCCCGGCGGGGACTTCACCTCGGGCGCCGGATGGACGCTGGAAGGCGGCGCCACGGTCGCCTCGGGGACCCTCGCGCTGCCGGCGGGAAGCTCCGCCCTCAGCCCCTCGATCTGCATCTCCAAGGAAACGCCGTTCCTGCGGTCCATGGCCCGCGACAGCGGCGTCCCGGGCGCGAAGCTGCAGGTGGAGGTCCTCTACGAAGGTCTCGATGCGGCCCAAAACCGTGTCGTCGCCGGCGATAAGGACGAAGCCTGGGATCCCACTCATCCCCTCGCGCAGAACTACGGCCTGGCGACGCTCGGCGGCGACAGCTCGGCCCGGATCCGGATCACCGCGGTCGGCGGCGGCTGGGAAGTCGACGACGTCTACGTCGACCCCTTCGCCCGCTACTGACAGACAGCGCGAACCAACTCCTCTCGGCCAAGAGCCCGGGCGACGTCCTCAGCGACACGCCCGAGCTCTTGTTCGAGCTGCGCTTCCGTGAAGCGGAGGACAGCGAAGCCCGCGCTGCGTAAGTCGAGGTCTCGAGCGTGGTCGTCCTCGAATGCGACCGAGCCGCGGTGGTAAGCGAAGCTGTCCGTCTCCACCACCACCCGCTCCTCCCTCCACAAGAAATCGACTTCCCACCGCCCCACCTTCGCGTTCGTCTCGGGTAGCGACAGTCGACAACGACGGCAAAGGCGCAGAAAGTCTTCCTCGAGATCGCTCCGCATCCGCCGCCCCTCCACCCCTTCGAGCCTCCAACCCACCAGCTCCGCCTGCCGCCGCGCCCGCCTCACCAACCACGGCGGCACTGCACCGTGCAAGTCGTCGATCGTCCGCTGCACCGTCGTCACGGGAATGCAGTGGCGGACGGTCACAAGGCGGATTTGTGTCCTCGTGGGCAACAAATCCGCCTCGTCACTGGGAGCAAGGGAAGCGCAGCGGTGGATACGAATGCCGCGTCGTTTCTCGCGGCCATCTTGGGTCGGCACCGAGACGTCGATTGGACCGCTGATTGGGCGTAGAAGGCTCCAAAGCGCCGCAGCGGAGCCGTGACTCAAAACCGCTCCCTCTCCACATGCCAATACCGCTGCCATCCACCAGCCGTGGAAATTGATCGGCGAGTGTCCCACCGCGTAGACACCATGATGAACTCGATGCAGTTGCCCACGCGCCGCTCGCTTAGCCACCGCGCTGCGACTCAAACCAACATCTTCCAGCTGGGCCAGCGTCACGACTCCGTGCTGCCGGTCCGCAATCCGCGCGACCCGCGCGTCAACGAAGGCGGATTTGTGTCCCATGAGGACACTAAGTCGCCAGCGCGGCGAACTCTCCCCCTCCGCCCCGCTTTTTCGTCGGATTGCGCGGTTAGACGCGGCCCGTTTCCACGAGCTCGACGAGCTCCGCCACCACGCGTGGGTCGAACTGCGTCCCCGCGCACGCCTGGAGCTCGGCGATTGCGACCTCGGTGCTCATCGCCTTGCGATAGGAGCGGGTGGTGGTCATCGCGCTGAAGGCGTCGCAGGCGGTGACGATGCGGGCCTCGATCGGGATCTCCTCGCCGGCGAGGCCGTCGGGGTAGCCGGAGCCGTCGAAGTCCTCGTGCGAGGCGCGAACGATGCGGCCGACCTCGGCGAGGACCCCGCCGATCCGCTTCAGCATCCGCTCGCCCTCGATCGTGTGCTGGCGCATGATCTCCCACTCCGCCTCGTCGAGCGGCCCCGCTTTGTTGATGATCTCGTTGGGGACGGAGATCTTGCCGACGTCGTGGAGGAGGGCGGCGAACTCGACGTTGCGCCGCTGCTCGAAGCCAAGGCCGAGGCGGTCGCTGACCGCCAGCGAGAGCTCGACCACGCCGCGGCTGTGGCTGCCGGTGTAGGCGTCGTCGGCCTCGACCACGTCGCCGAGCAGCATCGCCGTGCCCTGGTAGGCCTCGCTGAGGGCGATCGCCTGGTCGATGCGGGTCTGCCGCTCGCGCGAGAGGACGGCCAGCACCCCCGCCAGGGGGATCACCAGCAAGCAGGTGCCAGGACCCATCTCGATCGCCGCGACCGCGGCCAGCAAGCCGACCGGCGCCAGCGCCGCGTCGAGCCCGTAGACCGGCGCGATCATCCGCAGCACGGCCGGCGGCGGCGTGCTGTCGATCAGCCAGGCGCGGCCGGCCGCAGCGGCAAAGTCGAAGGCGAACTGAGCCAGCAAGGCGCCGAGATAGACGGGCCACGACCCCCACGAGAAAGCCTGGGCGCCGGCGACGACGATAACCAGCGCCGGCCCTACCGCATGCCAGCAGTCGCCGAAGACATGGAAGGCCCGGTGGAAGCTGGTGCGGCCGCCGGCGCAGTCGATCAGGCGCCCGAGGAGCCAGCTGAGGCTGACGACGAGCGGCACCGCTGGCGTCGGCAGCAGGAACAGCATCGGCACCAGCACCAGCTCGGTGGGCACCGTGTAGCCGTCGGCGATGTCGAATTTGGCGCGGGAGGCGACTACGTAGGCGACGACTAGAACCACCAGGGCCGGAAGGTCGAGGCCGCGCGCAGAATCGAGAAGCAACGCCATCCCCAGAGCGACGAGGAGGAAGGACGCCCCGGTGAACTGCTCCACCGCACGCTCGCGTCCGCGCGCGCGTGCCAGGGCACGGGTGCGGCCGCGGGCGAAGAGCTGCTCTGGATCGGTGGCAGGCGAAATCGTGTTCATCGGCTTGAGAAGTCCCCCCGAGAGAAAGACTCCCCCATATATCGGTCGTTTTCGGCCCGTAAATAAGCGGGTTTCCAAATTTCACCCGCGTCGGTTACACAAAAATATGTAGACATGCCGTCCAGATGGGTTAAGTCCCCGCCTCCAGCGCCGATGCTTGCCCCACATAAGTGCCAGAAGTGAGCTGAATAAGGGCAAACCTGTCGCGAGGCAGGGACGCAAAGCAAGAGGTCTCGCAAATGCGAGATGGCTCAGCCGCCAGCTTGGTTGTCAAGACCAGGCTTTTTCGCCTGCGACCAGGAGGTTTACCCGAATGAAGTCAATCCAGAGGTTTCTCATCGGCATGGCGGTCGCTCTTGTCGCTGTGGCCTTTTCCGCCACTGCCGCGCAAGCGTGCTCCTACACCGGGGCCGAACAGGTCTTCAAGCCGTGGGGCGATTCGAGCTCCTACGTGCTCGCACCCGACGGCGGCTTCGAGGCCGGGGGAATCGGTTGGGGGCTCTCCGGCGGCGCCAAGACCGTCCAAGGCAACGAGTCCTTCTACCTCAACGATGCCGGCGACACCCGCGCGCTGTCGCTGCCGGCTGGCAGCACGGCCGTCAGCCCGCCGGTCTGCATGTCGCTCGACACGCCGACTTTCCGCCTCGTCGCCCGCAACACCGGCGACGCCAGTTCCGGTCTGAAGGTGGAAGCGGTCTACCCGCTGCTCGGTCTAATCCGGACCAAGACGATCAGCACCGTGTACGGCGGTCCGAACTGGGCGCCGTCGCAGCAGATGTCAACGGTCCTCACCCTCTCTACGATCGTCGGCACGCTCATCCCCAGCTCGGTCCAGATCCGGATCACGCCAGTGGGCAGCGGCGGTCAGTGGCAGGTCGACGACCTCTACATCGACCCCTTCGCCCGCCACTAGGCAACAGGTACTCATTCCTCCTGGACAGAGCCCGGGCGCAATGCGCCCGGGCTCTTCGTTTGCATCCATTCGTTGCCAAGCGCCGGCCAGGCACAGGCCGACGGCCCCGATCTGATTCGATAGCCACCCATGGCCGTCAGCGCCCAGTACAGCGTCACGATCCGGGTCGAGCTCGACGCGCGGCAGGAGCCGCTCGGGCGACTCACCGCTGCGATCGCCGAGGCCGGCGGCCAACTGCAGGGCGTCGACCTGGTCCCCGGTGCCGGACCCGAGGGCAAACGAGTGCGCGAGTTCACGATCGACGCCGCCGACCGCGACCACTGGGAGCGGATCCTGCGGGCGATCGGCTCGACTCGCGGCGCCCGCGTGCTCGACTACGTCGATCGCACGATGCAGATGCACCGCGGCGGCAAGATCGCGCAGCGCAACAAGTATCCACTGAAAACGCGCGACGACCTCTCGATGGCCTACACGCCGGGTGTCGCCCGCGTCTGCATGGACATCCACGCCGACCGCGGCAAAGCCTTCGAGTACACGATCAAGAAGAACACGGTCGCGGTCGTCTCCGACGGTAGCGCCGTGCTCGGCCTCGGCAACATCGGCCCCGAGGCGGCAATGCCGGTGATGGAGGGCAAGTGCATGCTCTTCAAAGAGTTCGCCGGCGTCGACGCCTTCCCGATCTGCCTCGACACCCAGGACGCCGACGAGATTGTCCGCACCGTCGAGCTGATGGCGCCGACCTTCGGCGGCATCAACCTCGAGGACATCTCCGCCCCGCGCTGCTTTGAGATCGAGGAACGCCTGAAGGAGAGCATCGACATCCCCGTCTTCCATGACGACCAGCATGGCACCGCGATCGTGACGATGGCGGCGCTGTTCAACGCGCTGAAGATCACCGGCAAGCCGATCGAGCAGCTGCGGGTGCTGGTGGTCGGCCTCGGCGCCGCGGGCGTGGCGGTGACGAAGATGATGCAGGAAGCCGGGGTCAGCCACATCATCGGCTGCGACCGTCAGGGCGCGCTCTCGACCGAGCGCGAGGACTACCAATCGGGTGAGATGAATGCGACCAAGCGCTGGTTCGCCGAGAGCTTCAACCCGGACAAGGTGAGCGGCACCCCCGATGACGCGATCGAGGGCACGGACCTATTCATCGGCCTCTCCGGGCCCGGGATCATCCAGGCCGAGTCGCTGGCGAAGATGAACGACGACGCGATCGTCTTCGCGATGGCCAACCCGACGCCCGAGGTGATGCCCGAGGACGCCGCCCCCTACGTGCGGATCATGGCCACCGGCCGCTCCGACTACCCGAACCAGATCAACAACGTGCTCTGCTTCCCCGGCATCTTCCGCGGAGCGCTGGACGTCCGCGCACGCGAGATCACCGAGGAGATGAAGATGGCGGCCGCGCGCGCGATCGCCGCGACCGTCGACGAGAGCGAGCTGCGCGAGGACTACATCATCCCGTCCGTCTTCAAC
>JBQCCT010000277.1:0-2615 GCA_051961955.1 Solirubrobacterales bacterium | reverse complement strand
CATCGAGGTCGGCGATGCAATCGTCATAGGCATCGTTGGCGAACGCCACACCCTCTGTGAACGGCGGGGGAAAAGTGCAGCGCCGGGCGGGCGAGAAGTGTAGCGCCTGATTCTCAGGCTACCCACCCAGCGGGTGCCTGTCGATCCTCCCCCTATGCCTCCGCGGTCTCGGGGGCGGGGCCGCGTCGGCGACGCCGGGCGTCTCGCAGCCGGTAACTCTCCCCACCCGACTCCAGGATCGTGCAGCGATGCGTCAGCCGGTCCAGCGTCGCGCCGGTCAGCCGCTCGCTGCCCAGCACCTCCGGCCACTCCTCGAACGGCAGGTTCGTCGTCACGATCACGCTCGTCCGCTCGTAGGCCGTCCCGATCACGTCGAAGAGCAGCTCGGCGCCGGCCTGGCTCGCCGGCACGTACCCCAGCTCGTCGAGGATCAGCAGGTCCAGCTTCGCCAGCCGGGAGCGTAGCTGGCCCAGCTGCCGCTCCTCGCGGGCCTCCATCAGCTGCGTCACCAGCTCGGTCACCCGGTAGAAGCGGACGCGCTTGCCCCGGCCGCACGCCTCGACACCCAGGGCCGTCGCCAAGTGGGTCTTGCCCGTGCCCGGCCCGCCGACCAGCAGCAGGTTCTCCCGCCGCTCGACGAAATCGCACCGGGCCAGCTCGAGCACGAGTGGCTTGTTGAGCGCCGGCGCCGCCGCGAAGTCGAACGACTCGAGCGTCTTGATCGTCGGGAACCGCGCCGCCTTGAGCCGCCGCTGCGCCGCCCGCCGCTCGCGCTCGATCAACTCCAGCTCGCAGAGCTGCAGCAGGAAGCCGAGGTGGTCCACGTCCTCGGCGGCGCACCGCCGGGCCACCTTCTCGCACTCGGCCGTCATCGTCGGCAATCGCAGGGCCTTGAGGTGGTGCTTCAGCAGGACCGTGCTCTTGGTCTCGGTCTCCTTCATGGCCGCACCCCCGCCGTCAGGCTCGCGTAGGCCGAGAGGTCCGGTGTCGGGACGCCGACGAGCTTCAGGTGCGGCCGACCGTCCAGGCTGAACAGGCCCGCCGGCCGCTCCCGGCCATGCTCGAGGATCAGCCGCACCGCGTCGGCATCGACCGTGCCCAGCTCCAACGCCCGCTCGACCGCCCGGGTCAGCTCCGCCAGGCTCGCCCGCTCGAGTAGCCGCAGGACCTTGATGAACCGCCGCGTCCCCGGCCCGCCGAACTCGGCCTCCAGCCGGCGCCGAAGCACCCCGAAGCCGACCGGCAGGTCCCACCCCTGCAGCGGCGCGGCGAAGTCCAGGGCGCCCGGCTTGCGCTCCAGCAGGGCGAGGTAGTGCACCGGGTCGTAGAAGACCCCTTCGCGGCCCCAGGACCGACGATGGACCGCCACAACGACCTCGCCGACGGCGATGCGCACCGAGTCGATGGTCCCGATGGCGGTGACCCGGCGGTGGGCGAACTCGGTCGGCACCGAGTAGTCGTTGGTGTCGAAGCGGACCAGCGACAGCGAGTCGGCATGCGGCTGCTCCACCCGCGCGGCCACGAAGGCCTCGGACGGCGGCGTCAGCATCGCCGCCCGCTCCTCGGCCAGCAGCTCCGCCTTGGTCGCCGGCTTGCCCCGCAACCGCCGCCGCAGGTCGGCGCGGCAGTCGGCCTCGAGCCGGGCGTTGAGCCCTTCCAGGCCGCCGTGCAGGGCGGGGACCGGCACGAGGAAGCTGCGGCGGGCATAGCCGATCAGCGTCTCGACGTGCCCCTTCTCGTTCGGCCGCCTCACCAGGCAGAAGTGGGACTCGAACAAATAATGACTCTTGATCGTGTTGAAGGCGTCGGTGACCCGGCGATCCCGGCCGCCCATGATCTTGGCCACGGCGATCCGGGAGTTGTCGTAGCTGACCCGCCGTGGGACGCCCTCGAAGAAGGCGAAGGCCCGCACGTGGCCCTCGAGGAAGGCCTCGGTGCACTCGCGGGGGACGGCGCAGACGAAGAGGGCATCGGAGTAGGGCAGCGTCATGACGAACAGCGCCACCTTGGCGGCTCGCCCGTCGAGGATGACCTCGGCCTCTCCGAAGTCGACCTGGGCCTCGCCGGGCGGGTGGGTCAGCGGGACGAAGACCTCGGCGTGGCCTCGCCGCCAGGCTCGCACGGCGTCCTTGACGACGGTCAGGCCGCCGGCGTAGCCGTGCTCGTCGCGGAGCCGCTCGAAGATCCGCCTGGCGGTGTGCCGTTGCTTCCTCGGGGCCTTGCGGTCGTCCTTGAGGATCTGGTGGACGACCGGCAAGAGCGGGTCGAGGATCGACGGCCGCCTGGGGAGGCCGCGGCGATAGCCGGGCGGCTCGGGGTGGATGAGGACCTTGCGAAGGGTCTTCCAGTGGATGCCGTACTCGCGGCAGGCGGCGCGCTTGCTCAGGCCGTCGACGAGGACGCGACGGCGGATCTCGGCCCAGTTCTCCATGTTCGTGTACACCCCTGTGCCTCACAACCTGTGCCCTCAATGGTCGGCCAATGGGCCTCCATCGTGGGCATGCGACAGTGAGTCAGGCCAAGGGCGTTGCCCGTCTCGGCCGCCCGTCGGCTACCCCGCCCGGTGTTGCCCTTCTTGCCCGCCGTTCAGAGTCCGGCAACGGCGTGCCGGGTGG
>JBQCCT010000276.1:0-10137 GCA_051961955.1 Solirubrobacterales bacterium | reverse complement strand
GGGGGGGGGGGGGGGGGGCCCCCCCCCCCCCCCCCCGCTTGTGGGCGCGCCCCCCCCCCCCCCCCCCCGCCCGGTCAGCGCTCACTCGGTTTTCTTCCACCGCTTCGCCCATGCCTTCAGCTCGCGCAACGCCGGGTCGAGCTCCATCCCGGCTTCGGTCAAGGAGTAGGTGACCCGCACCGGGGTCCCCGCTTCGACCTCCCGCTCGACCAGGCCCTCTTCCTCCAGCTCGCGCAGGCGTTGGGAGAGCAGCCGATCGGAGAGACCGGGGATCGCCTTGCCGAGCTCGGCATAGCGCATCGAACGCTCGGTCAGGGCGCAGACGATCGCGCCCGTCCACCGCTTGCCGATCAGCTCGATCGCCCGGTGGAAGTGCGGGCAAACCGCCGCCGATTTCCCACTCTGGGCCTGGATCGCGCTGCCCTCCATGACCTACGAGCTTACTGAACGTAAGTGATGGGCTTTGGGGGGTGGGCGGCGGGGGGGGGGGGGGGGGGGGGGGGGGGGCCGCCCCCCCCCCCCCCCCCCGCACTACCTACGCGGTACATGGACCGGTCCCGACTTCTTCGGTCGTGTGCTTGAGCGCGTCTCGCACCTGCTCGGCCGGGATCGCGAAACCGCCCTGCGGTCCGCTCGTGGTAGCGGCGAAGACGGTGCCGACGACGTCGCCGTCGGGGTCGACCAGCGGCCCGCCGGAGTTACCGCTGCGCACGTCGCCGCTCAGCGCGGTGATCGTCCGTTCGACCGGGCCGTCGCCGTAGGAGTCCTCGCTGATCGTCGCCCGGGTTTCGCCGATCCGCGCCGGCGCCAGCGAGTACGGACCGTTTTCGGGATAGCCGAGGACGGCGGCGTCCTCACCCTCCCGGCGCTGCGGGCTGATCGGCAGCGTCGGCAGCGCCGCCCCCACCCGCAGCAGCGCCAGATCGAGGCGCGGTTCGTAGTAGATCGGGGTGGCGTCGAGCTGAGCCCCGTCCTGGGTGGTGACGGTGGTGTCGTCGGCGCCGGCGATGACGTGGGCGTTGGTGACGACGATTTCCGGTTCGACCGCCCAGCCGGAGCCCTCGATCCCGAGCCCACAGGCGGTGCTGAGAACGCGGACGACGGATTCGCCGGCATGGAGCACATCGGGGTCAGAGGCGATCTTGGCGCTGGGCGGAGCGACTGGCGCAGCCGGCCCCAGCACCGTCGGCGCTGGGTCGACGCGATCGAGGGCGTTCAGCAGCGGCCCGGTCGGCGGCAGCACATCGTTGAGGCTGCGGAGGATCAGCGATTGCTGAATGTCGGCGCGCAGGCGTGCGGTCGAGGGGGCGTGCAGGAGCACGGCGCCGAAGACCCAGGCCAGCCCCAGCGCCACCGAAGCGATCAACGCTGCCCCGCCGGCCCCGTCGGCGGTACGCAGAAAGGGACGGCGGAGGAGCCGCTCCCGCAGGCCCAGGGCGAAGCTCTCCAGCGCTACCGCCGCCACCGCCCCGGCCAAAAGCGCTCCCAGCGCCCCGCAGAGCGGCGCATAGGGCGAGTCGGCGCCCTTGGTCAGCAGCAGCGGCCCGATCCGGCTGCCGACGAAGGCGCCGGCGGCGAAGCCGAGCAGGGTGAAGCCACCGACGACCAAACCCTGTCGGTAGCCCCACAGGGCCAGAGCGAAGGTGAAGGCGAGGATTGCCCAGTCCAACACAGTCACTCTTGAATAGAAGCATGCCGGGAGAGGCTCCTTTACCTTTCCGCCAGTGAACCAGTTGCCATCCGACGCCGAGCGCAGGCGCCGTCTTCTCAGTCGCACCCTGCCGTTGGTCGTGGTGGCGCTGATCGCCTTCATCATCGGCGTCAACACCGGCTCCTCGGACTCGCCCGAGAAGGACGCGGCAAAGCGCTTCACCGACGCCTGGGCGGCAAAGGACTTCAAAGCGATGTATGCGGAGTTGAACGAAGCCTCGCGGGCGCGGCTGCCGCGCAAGGAATTCGAAGCCGCCTACCGCGAAGCGCAACAGGTGGCGACGACGCGGGAAATCGATCGGGGCTCGGTCGGCGACCCCGAATCAAGCGAGGGCGGCAAGGTCGTCCCAGTCGGAATGAAGATCGAAACCGTCGCCTTCGGCGAGGTCGAAGCGGAGCTCGACCTGCCCTTCGCCAACGGCGGCGTCGAATGGAACAAGAGCCTCGTCTTCCCGGGGCTGAAGCCGGGCGAGGAACTGGCCGCCAACGTCGAACTAGCCGAACGGGCGCCGATCCTCGCCCGCGACGGGACGCCGCTGGCCGAAGGACCGGCCGAAGAACGCGAACACCCGATCGGCAGCGCCGCAATCGACGTCACCGGCGAAGTCGGCGAAGCCTCCGAAGAAGAATTCGAAGCGCTTGCCCGCCACGGTTTCCCGCCCGCGACGCCAGTCGGGATCAGCGGCCTCGAGCGCGCCTTCAACACGCGGCTCGCCGGCAAGCCCGGCGGCTCGCTGCTGGCGGTCTCTGAAGAGGGCTCCTCGGTGCGGACGCTGGCGAAGGCGAAGCCGCAGCCGGGAACGGCGGTGAAGACGACGATCGATCCCGGCCTGCAGGAAGCGTCGGTCTCGGCCCTGGCCGGGCGCGCCGGCGGCGTCGCCGTGCTCGACGCCCAGACCGGCGAAGTGCGGGCGCTGGCGGGCCAGGCCTTCTCCGCCCCCCAGCCCCCCGGCTCGACCTTCAAGATCGTCACCACCGTCGCGGCCCTGGAGGCGGGCAAGGTCAGCCTCGACGACGAATTCGAAATCACCAACGGGGTGAACGTCGGCGGTCGCTTCCTCAACAACGCCAACGGCGAGTACTGCGGCGGCACCTTCCGCCAGGCCTTCGCCGAGTCCTGCAACGCGGTCTTCGCGCCGCTGGGGCCGGCGGTCGGCAACGACAAGCTGGTCGAAACCGCCGAACGCTTCGGCTTCAACTCGCCGCCGTCGCTGTACGCGCCGCAGATCATCCGCGAAGTCGAACCGGGGGAAGCGACGATCCCGACCGAAATCGGCGAAGAAATCGATCTCGGGGTCTCGGCGATCGGTCAGGGCGAAGTGCTGGCAACGCCGCTGGAGATGGCGAATGTGGCGCAGACGGTCGCCAACCACGGCGTTCGCATGCCGACTCCGATCGTCCGCAACAAGAAGCTGCGGCCGGACGCCGAACCGGTGCGGGTGATGTCGCCGAAGATCGCCAACGAGATGACCGAACTGATGATCGGCGTCGTCACCGAAGGAACCGGAACCGCCGGCGCCATCCCCCAGGCCCAGGTGGCCGGCAAGACCGGCACCGCCGAGCTCGGCCCGCGACCGGGCGAAGAGGGGAAGGAAAACCCGGTCCAGATCAAGGACGCCTGGTTCGCCGCCTTCGCCCCCGCCGAAAAGGCGAAGCTGGCGGTCGGGGTGCTGCTGATCGAAGCCGAAGCGGCGGGCGGCGAAGTCGCGGCCCCGATCGCGGCGGAAGTGCTCTCGGCGGGGCTCGGGTAGGGGATCGGGGGAATCTCCGTCGCAGATTGGGAGGCTCCTCCGGGATTCCCCCGATCCCCTACTCAGAGGTCGAGAGTTACTTCCCCTTTTTCGCCGTCCGCGCCTTCTATATGCAGAGTTAGGGGGCGGTTGGAGGAGGCTTCTTCGGGGAGGAGGAAGATTGCCACCGAGCCCTCGATCGGACCCTGCTGGGCGGGGGAATCGAGGACCGGGATCTGTTCTTCGGCTTCGACTTCGCCTTTGAAGGGGAGCGCGTAGAGGCTTTCGCTGGGAATCGCTTCGTATTTGTTGTCTTCCGCATCGGTGATCGTCACCGTCGCGGGCAGCTTCTGCGCTTCGTCGCTTTCGTTCTGGATTTCGAAGAAGACACCGAAGTAGTTGGTGTCTTTGGGCGCTTCCGGTTGGCCGACGAGGTAGGCCGCGTCCTCGCTGTCGTTTGGATTGAGGTAGCGCGAGAAGGTGACGATGTACTTGAGCTCGCCCAGCTTCAGGGTCTCACCCTCGACGACGCTCTTGGAGTCGCTCGAGTAGCCGCAGGCGGAGACGCCCACGACCAGCGCGGCGAAGACCAGGGCGGCCAGGAGCATCAGCAGTGCGCGGCGGTTCGGCATCGGCGGCGAGAGTCTATATATCGGCTTGGCGGGCGCGCCTCGTCGCAGCGCGCCCCATCAGGGATGCCTGTCAGGGGATGCCCGTTGCGTAGCGGTTGCCGCCTGCGACGGCGATGCGCTCGGCGGCGGGCTGGTCGGACTCGAGCTTGTCGCGGAGGCGCCGCAGCGCCTGGCGCCAGCCGCGGGCCTGGAAGACCGAGGTGGCGCTGAGCAGCTCAAGCGCGCGGTCGAGGTGCGGCGGCTCGGTCCAGTGGGAGACGCGGACGGCGGTGAGGTTGCCCGGCGCCTCCTTCAGCTCCCAGACGGTGTGGGTGGGGATGCGGTTAGTGCGGCCGCCGCGGCCTTCCTCGGTGATTCGGAAGGGCGGCTCCAGGGCGACGATCGTGGTGTCCATCCAGATCTTGCGCAGCGGCCCGAGGGCGCAGAACCGGGCGCCCGCGCCAAGGCCGGCCGGGTCAATGCGAGTGAGCCGGAACTCGGTCAGGAAGTGGTCGGTGAAGGAGGGGCGCAGCGAGAGGTCGGCGAGGGTCGCGAAGACTTGCTCGCGAGGGACGTCGATCTCGATTTCGGCGCTGACAGGGCCCATCGGCGGCGGGGATTCTAGAGGCGCGGACGGGGGCACCCGCTATTCCAAGATACACAGGGAAATTGGAGTGATTCTCACCAAGGGTCGCGTTAGTATCGACTGCGACCAGGAAGGAGTTGATTTCTATTTTCAACAATGCCGGCACCAGTCCAGCCGGTGAATCATTTGCCACCGGTGCGATGCCCGGCGAGGGCACGTACTTCTGCCTCGTTTGCGGTTCCCAGATGGCCCTCCACGAGACCGACGAGCTGCCGAGCTGCTCCTACTGCGGAGCGACCCGATTCCGTCGCGACTCGATCTTCTCTTCGCTGCAGGAGCACGGCTCCCGCACCATCGAATTCGCCATCACCTCCGAACGGACGCCGCCGGGCTGGCTGGACGAAGCGCGCGAGCGGCTGACCCAACCGGGGTACCACCTGGTGCTGCGCGAGCGTGGCCAGGTCCAAACCTTCCCCCTCGAGGAGGGCTGGACCAAGATCGGCCGCTGCAGCAAGGCGGAGATCTGCCTCGACGACCCCAGCGTCTCCAGGCGCCACGCGATGCTCTGCAGCGAAGCAGGGAAGCGACCCCGTGTGCTCGACGACCGTAGCCTCAACGGCGTGATGATCAATGGCCGCCAAGCTGACGTCGCCGAACTGGAAGATGGCGACGAACTGACGATCGGCCGCTACCGCCTGTACCTGCTGCAGGCGTAGACCGCGAGTACGCGTCAGCCCGTGTAGTACAAGGGTTGACGCCGACTCGGCGAAAATTCCAGCCGTTCCAGCCTCCCCCGTCCCTACGATTCGGCCCGGTGAACGCAGCTCCGAACCCGGACGATCCTATGCAGCCCCCAGACGAGCCCTCGCTCTCGGCGGCGGCCGACCGCGCCCGCGCCCAGCTCCACGAGGAGATCGAACGAGTCCGCCGCGGCGTCGAGCAGATGCTCGACGAACAGAACACGCCCCTCAACTCCGACCTCCGCCGCGAGCTCGACACGATGCAGGAGGACATCCGCCGCTACGTCAAAACCCGCATCCGCAAGTCCCAAAAGCGCACCGACCGCTCAATCCGCCGCCTAGAAAACCGCACCGACACCCTCGAACAACGCCTGGACGGCCTAGACGCCGACCGCCGCCTAACCGAATACCGCATCCACTCCGACACCGAGCGCATGCTCGACGGGTTGCTCCAAGAGGTGCGGGCTATCGCGGACCGGCTGGAGGGGAGAGCGCCTTAGGCGCATCGGCGGGGACGCCGAGGTGGCCAATACTCCCCGGGTGGCCGGTCCTGCTTTGAGCTATTGCAGCTGAGATGCCATCTGAAGATTGCTCAAGACATCGGTGCCACCCCGAGCAAGGGAAATTTTAGAAGGACGCATGACTTGACTTTGAGCCACACTTCGGACGCAGAACAATCGGGGCGACTTATGGCTGTATAGCAACCATAAGTCGCCCCGATTTGCAGGTGGGCCGGACGCGGGCGCGCCTGACCCGCAGATCACTCCGTCGAGATACTGGGGTCCGCTTGGACCTTCAGCGGGACGATCATCAGGAAGTTGCTGGTGGCGTCGGCGGCCAGGTCGAGGATGCGGACGGCCTCTTCGGACTGGTTGGTGGCCTTGAGCTCCTCGGCGTAGCCGGTCAGGAGGTCGTCGATGTCGATGAGGCCCTCGGCGTCGAGGTCCTTGAGTTCTACTTTGGCGCCCTTGCCCAGGCGACTTTCGATCGCGGCGCGGTCGATGCCGAAGGCGTTGTGGCGGACGTAGACGCGGCCGCCGGTCATGCCGGCGCAGGCCCAGGGACCGATGTCGCCAAGGACGATGGCGCGGCCGCTGGTCATGTACTCGAAGGCGAAGCCCTTGGCGTTGGCGCGGTCGACGAGGCAGCCGCGACTGTCGTCGATCGAGCCCTCGGGCTCGCCGCCCAGCACCACGTCGGCGCCGGAGAGGCGGATGCAGAAGCGCGAGTCGGCGCTCCCCTGGACGTATAGTTTTCCGCGCTGCGCGCCGTAAGCGAAGGACTTGCCGACCGAGCCGTTCAGCCGCCGGCCGCGGGCGCCCTTGCCCTTGAGGATCGAGATCGTGCCGCCCAGCATCGTCTTGCCAACGCCATCCTGGGCGCCGCCCTCGACCCGCAGCGCCACGCCGTAGGCGTTGAAGGCGCCGAAGCCCTGGCCGGCGACCGAGCCGCCGTTGAACTCCAGGCTCGCCAGCACCTCGTCGCTTGGCTCCGGCCCGTCCTCGAAGATCCGCGAACGGGCGATCGCCCCCGCCAGCTCGGTCCCGAGCACGCGGTCGTTGGCGTCGGTCGCGCGCGGGAACTCGCTGCGCACGGTCCGCCCGGAGCAGACTTCCGGGGCCAGCGCGGCGATCTCGCTGGAGGCCTGCTTCGCCTCCATCCGGATCGGCCGGGCCACGACGAGGCCGGCTTCGGCCCGCGCCTCGGTCTCCTCGACCACCGGCAGGTCGATCGGTTCGAGGTCGAGGAACTCCTCCAGCGGCGTGATCAGCGGCGCCAGGTCGATCCTGTCCTTGAAGGCCACCTGCTCCAGCAGGTCGTAGCGGCCGACCAGGTCCTGGGCGCGTTCGTAGCCGAGCGAGGCGACCACCTCTTTGACCTCCTCGCCCATCGAGGAGAAGAAGCGCGCGCAGCTCTCGGCGGCGCTGTCGACCTCCTGCGGGGTGAACTTCTTCAGCCCGTGCGCCTCGGCTTCCTCGGTGGTCTCGATCTGCGTGGCGATGCCGACGTGGCAGGTGTCGAGCTGGCAGCCGCGGCAGATCGTGCAGCCGAGGCTGACCATCGCCAGGGTGCCGAAGCCGACCCGGTTGGCGCCGAGGCAGTGCAGCTTGACGATGTCGTGGCCGGTCCGGTAGCCGCCGTCGGCCCAGATCTCGACCCGGTTGCGCAGGCCGGCCTCCATCAGCGCCCGGTGCACCGCCCGGGTGCCGATGTCGCTCGGCAGCCCGACGTGGCGCAGCGCGTGCTGGCGCGCCGCGCCCGTCCCGCCCTCGAAGCCCGAGAGGGTGATGATGTCGGCGCCCGCCTTGGCGATCCCGAGCCCGATCGTGCCGATGTTCGGCACCACCGGCACCTTGACCGAGACGCGCACGTCGGGGTTGACGGTCTTCAGCTCGTCGATCAGCTCCGCCAGGTCCTCGATCGAGTAGAGGTCGTGGTTGTTGGAGGGCGAGATCAGGTCGGTGCCGGGCGAGGCGTTACGTGCGGCGGCGACCTTCTCGGAGACCTTCTTGCCGGGCAGGTGACCGCCCTCGCCGGGCTTGGCGCCCTGGCCGATCTTGATCTCGGCGACGTAGGAGCTGTTCAGCATCTCCGCCGAGACGCCGAAGCGCCCGGAGGCGACCTGCTGGCCGCGCCACTTGCGGTAGCGCCCGTACATGTCGCGGATCTCGCCGCCCTCGCCGTTGACGCAGAGGATGTTGGTCGCCTTCGCCGCGTCGGCGTAGGCGCGGAAGGCCGGCTCCGACTGCGAGCCGAAGCTCATCGAGGAGATCACGATCGGGTAGTCGTGGTGGCCGATGCCGGCGTCCACGTCGGCCGGATCGACCGCCGGGCGGTCGCCCTGCAGGCCCATGATGTGGCGCATCGAGATCGGGTTCTGCTTCTCCAGGTCGCGGACTTTCTCCGAGTACTCCTCGTAAGTACCCGAGCCGTTGGCGGTCGCGATCGCCGCCTTGTAGACCTTCGGGTAGAAGCGGAACGTCTTCGCCGGTTTCGCCGCCGCGTCGTCGCCGCGCAGCGCGTGGGCGCGGGCGTCGGTGTCCTCGTCGAGGTCGGCGAAGCCGGTCCCGGCCTTCTCAGAGGCCGCGTAGTGCTCGGTGCCGAAGATCTCCGCCAGCTCCGGCTTGATCCCGATCGAGCTGAACTGGCGCGCGTAGCCGCGCACCTCGTGGATGCCGATCGTCGAGATCACTTTCTCGATCCCTTTGCGCAGCGCCGCGCAGAGGTTGGAGACGTCGGACTCGTAGTCCTCGACGCAGATCACCTCGACCATCGTGTACGGGCAGACGCCGTTGGCGCCGAGCCCGAGCGCCAGCATCACGTCGTGGACGTTGCGGATCGCCGCCGAGCGCAGGACGATGCCGCACCGCCGCCGCAGGTTCTCTTCGCCCGGTTCGACTTTGAACTGCTTCAGCGCCTGGTCGATCGCCGAGGTCGCCAGGTGCGGGTCGAGGTAGCGCCGCTCCGCGTCGTAGACGGTGCGATCGGTGAGGACCAGCAGCTCGCAGCCGTTGCGGACCTTCTTCACCGCCTCCTGCCGGATCCGCTCGATCGCGCCGCGGGTCGTCTCCGACTCCAGCAGGGAGATGTCGACCGCGCCGGCGCGCCCGCCGAACTCCTCCCAGAGGTCCTCGAGCAGGTAGGTGTCGTGCTCACGGGCGATCCTGCGGTAGGGCTCTTCGGCGAGCGGCGCCAGCTCGTGGTGGCCGCCGAGGATCACCGGGAAGCCGGTTTCGACGGTGCCGGTGTCCTCGCCGGCGTTGTCGAGCGAGGGCCGGCGCCCGAACAGGGCGCGGGTCGAGAAGTGCTCCATCTCGCGTTCGCGGTCGATCGCCGGGTTGGTGACGACGGCGACCGTCTCCTTGAAGTAGTCGGCGAGGTTCTGCCGCTCGGGCGAGAGCGCCGCCAGCGGGCCGTCGTAGCCGAGCGAGCCGACCGGCTCGGCCCCGTTCGAGGCCATCTGCTGGACGAGTTTGACGTCGTCGCGCTGCCAGCCGAAGCCGGCGAGCACCCGGTCGGTCACCTTGACCGGCTCCTCCGGCCCGGCGTCGGAGTACCCGGGGACGTCCTTGCCCTCCAGCGGGCCGCCGGTCTCCAGGGCGCGATCGTAACCGGCGACCGCCTCGGCGCCGTTGCGCTTCAGCCAGCTGTCGCGGACGATCCGCAGCATCTCGTCGTGCGGGTGCAGGGACGAGGCGCGCGCGGCGCGGTCGATCAGCACCAGCGCCTTCTCGCCCGGGGCAAGCGGCTTCGGCTCGGAGACCATCCTGCCGACCGAGACCACGCCCGGCTCGGAGCTGAAGACGAAGTCGTCCTCGGTCTCCACCTGCCAGAGCGGGCGCAGGCCCATCGCGTCGGCGGAGAAGACGCACTCGTCGGCGTGACGGGCGATCAGCGCCACCGGGCCCTGCGCGAACGGGCCCATCGCCTGGTGCAGGTAGAGGTAGAAGCTGTGCAGGTCCTCGGGGAGGCGCTGGATCTCGTGGACGATCGGCGGCACCACCATCTCCATCGCCTCGGCGAGGGTGAAGCCCTCGCGGCTGACCAGGGTGTCGACGGTGCGGTTGAGGTCCTGCGAGTCCGAGGAGTCGGGCTGGATCGGCACCGCCAGCATCTTCGCCTCCTGGCGCAGCTGCTGGATCGTGTTGATCTCGCCGTTGTGGCCGAGCACCGAGAACGGCTGCACCCGTTTGAACGAGGGCCAGGTGTTGGTCGAGTAGCGGTTGTGGCCGAAGCAGCCGATCGTCTCGAAGCGCGGG
>JBQCCT010000275.1:0-7811 GCA_051961955.1 Solirubrobacterales bacterium | reverse complement strand
CGCCGCCGCGGCGGCGGCCATCGCGTTGGCGACGTTGTGCTCGCCGAAGAGGCCGAGCTCGGCGACCGGCAGCAGCGGCTCGCCGTCGTAGAAGATCGTGCCCTCGGCGACCGCGACCTCGCAGTCGGGGGCGGCGCCGGTACAGAAAGCGACCCGGCGCGCGCAGCCGCCGAGATCGGTGGTCGCCGCGAAGGGGTCGTCGGCGCTGTAGACGGCGACGTCGTCGTTGCCCTGGTTGGCGAAGATCCGCAGCTTCGCTGCCAGGTAGTCCTCAAGCGTGGCGTGGCGGTCGAGGTGGTCGGGGGCGAGGTTGAGAAATACCGCGCACTCGGGCGCGAAGGCGACCGTGTCCTCGAGCTGGAAGCTGGAGCACTCGCAGACGATCGTGGCGCCGGGGTCAACCTCGCCGACCAGCTCCGAGAGCGCGGTGCCGACGTTGCCGGCGACCGCGACCGGCTCGCCGGCGGTGCGGTAGAGGTGGCCGACCAGTTCGGCGGTGGTGGTCTTGCCGTTGGTGCCGGTGACGCCGACGAAGCGATTGGGCAACGCCCGCCAGGCCAGCTCCATCTCCCCCGCCACCTCGATGCCCCGCTCCAGGGCGGTTGCGATCACCGGCGCCTCCCGGGGAACCCCCGGGCTCTTGACGACGGTCCGCGTCCCCTCGAGCTGTGCCAGTCCATCCGTATCCAGGAAAACTTCGACGCCGACCCCCTCCAACCCTTCCGCCCCCTCCGGGTGACCGGAATCGACCGCCCGCACCCGTTCCCCCCGCCCCGTCAACATCCGCGCTACGGCCTGACCGGAGCGGGCGAGTCCGACGACGAGAAACGGCCCCGGCGGCAGCGCTGGGCGAACTTCCTTGGCGGGCAGCATGCTCACGCGGAAAGCTTCGCGGTCGAGCCGGGCGGACCTGTCGTTCCGTGGTTCCTTTTGCGCTACATAGGGGCAAAAAGGAACTACGGAACTGCCTATCAGCCGGCGAACTGCTTGATTTCGCGCGCCAGCGCCACGGGCTGGTCGAGGGGGATCAGGGTGTAGCAGTCGGGGAGCTCGACGTACTTGGAGTTGGGGAAGGAGTTGGCCAGGCGGTGGCCCTCCTCGTTGGGCATCATCTTCCCCTCGGCGTCCCAGACGACGAGAACCGGTCGCTCGAAGGACCTCAAGGCCGGCGTCGCCGCGCGCATCTGGCGCTTGCCGTGGCGGACGTCGGTGACGTAGCGGCGCAGGTCGCGCCTGATCTCCTTCCGCTTCAGCGGCTCCAGCCAGGCGCGCATCAGCTCGTCGGGGACGCCGCGCTTGCTCATCTGGCCGTAGGTCAGCGGCAATCGCCGCAGCGAGGGCGATAGCAGCAAGCGGCGCATCACCGCGAAGCCGCCTGGCATCCATCCCGACAGAGCCGCGGCCTTGCCGGCGAATCCCGGCGGGTAGTTGTTCTCGGTCTCGCAGGAGACGAGCACCAGCGCCCCGACCCGCTCGATACCGCCGCCGGAGATCATCGTCTGCGCGCCGCCCCAGTCGTTGAAGCAGACGACCGCGTCTTCGAGCTCCAGCCGCTCGAGGAACTCGGCGACGATCCGCGACAGACCGGAGAGCGAGAGGTCCGCGTCCGGCCGCATCGGCTTGCGGTGGGCGCCGAGCGGCAGCACCGGCGTAAGGCAGCGGAACTGAGCCCGCAGCTCGGCCACCACCCCCTCCCACAACCGCTCGTCGTGCGGCAGCCCGCCGACGAAGACGATCGGCCTGCCCTCGCCGCCGCTGTCGCCGTACTCGATCGGACCCGCCGTGACCTCCACCTCTCGCACGCCCGCATCATCCCGCGCCCCGGGGAGGGCGTCCCACCGAATCGGTCACACACAGGTATTACGGTGTACCCCGATGCGACGGGAGCCCTTGAGGCGGGGGATCGTGCTGGGTGCAGCCTGCACCCTGCTCCTCGCTGCACCTGCCGCCGGCCCGGCTGCCGCGATCCACGTCTCCTCGGCCAACTGCAGGCCCCTCGGCAGCAAGACCTTGGCGTCAGACCAGCGCGGCCGCATCTACAGCCGGTCCCTGCGGGGACCGAGCGCAGAACAAGACCCCGAAGGCGTCCGCGTCGTCGGCTGCCTGTTCAACCCAAGTCATCTGGTGATGCTTGGAACGACCAGGTATGTCAGCACCCGATATCCCGCGAAGGAGACGATCAACCCGGAAGTGGCGGCCATCGCCGCACCCTTAGCTGCTTACTCGACCAGCTTTCAGGGGGTCGACTTCAACAGGATCTGGGTGGTTGTGCGCAACCTGCGCACCAATCAGGTTGTCGACCTCGCGGCAGCCTCCCCGCGTATCGGGGTAGAGCATGTCTCCTCGACCACTGATCTCGCAATCGCTGCGTCTGCGACCGTTGCCTGGATCAGCCAGGGAAGATCCCTGGCCGGGGGACGCCGCAATTCCGAGGTCGCTTTCTCCGTGCCGGGCCAACCGACCACGATCCTCGAAGAAGGCGACGGGATCGGCTCCCACTCGCTGGAACTACACGGCAGCCATCTGACCTGGCTGGACGACGGCGCTTTGCACTCCGCCGAGCTGCCCTGAGCCGAACTGCATCACATTTCCTACCTGCCAGGCCGGAAATTTGATGCAGTTCGGCTCAGCGCCCGATCGACTGCTGGTAGAGCGTGAAGCCGATGCCGGAGCAGACGGCGGCGATGATCCAGAAGCGGAGCATGATCTTCGTCTCCGACCAGGCCATCATCTCGAAGTGGTGATGGAGGGGCGCCATCAGCAGGACGCGGCGGCGGAAGGTTTTGAAAGCGAACACCTGGAGCAGGACCGAAAGGGCCTCGATCACGAAGATGCCGCCGATGATGATCAGCAGCACCTCGGTCTGGGTCATCACCGCCAGGGCGCCGATCGCGCCGCCGAGGCCGAGCGAGCCGGTGTCACCCATGAAGATCGAGGCCGGAAAGGCGTTGAACCAGAGGAAGCCGATGCAGGCGCCGACCAGGCAGGCCGAGAGCAGCGCCAGATCCTGCTGCTCGCCGCTGACGAAGGCGATCGCGGTGTAGGCGAGGAGGACGATCGCGCAGGAGCCGGCGGCGAGGCCGTCGAGGCCGTCGGTGAGGTTGACGCCGTTGGAGGTGCCGGCGAGGACGAGGAAGACGAGGACGAAGTAGAGGACCGGGCCGAGGTCGATGCTGCCGTCGCCGATGCGGAAGTAGAGCGTCGGTTCGAGGCCGACGTCGTGGCGGGCGACCCACCAGAGGACGAAGGCGAGGATCAGCTGTCCGAGCAGCTTCCAGCGCCCGGCGAGGCCGAGCGAGCGGCGTTTGACGATCTTGATGTAGTCGTCGGCGAAGCCGAGGGCGGCGCAGCCCATCGCCACCCCGAAGACGGCGAGGCTCTGGGCGTCGCGCTCGGAGAGGATGAGGAAGGGGACGCAGATCGAGGCGAAGAGGATCAGCCCGCCCATCGTCGGCGTCCCGGCCTTGGCGTGGTGCTCCTGCGGCCCGTCCTCGCGGATGTGCTGCCCGAACTCTCGGACGCGCAGGAACTCGATGAACCGCGGGCCGAGGAAGATGCAGATCAGCATCGCCGCCATCCCCGCGATCAGGACTTCACCCATCGCCGCGCTCCATCAGACCAGCTCCACCAGCTGCTCGGCGACCGCCTCGAGGCCGGCCGAGCGCGAGCCCTTGACGAGGACGGCGTCGCCCGCCTCCAGACGCGCCGCCAGCAGCTCCGCCGCCTCGGACGGGTCGGCGACCAGCTCATCGGGGTCGTAGTCGCGGGCGGGCAGGCCGACGCCGATCACGAGGTCGATGCCGTGGGCGCGGGCGTGCTCCCCCACCTCGCGGTGGTAATCGGGCGCGCCCGGCCCGAGCTCGCCCATCTCGCCGAGGACCGCGACCGTGCGCGGCGCGCCGAGGCCCGCGAGATGGTCGAGCGCCGCGCGCATCGACACCGGGTTGGCGTTGTAGCAGTCGTTCACGAGGACGATCCCGCCCGGGAGCTCCATTCGCTCACCGCGGAAGCGGGAGAATCCTATGCTCGCAGCGCGATCGGCCATCTCCGCGAGGTCGGCGCCGAGCGCCACCCCGGCGGCGACCGCGGCCAGCGCGTTGGTGAGGTTGTGGGCCTCGGTGAAAGGGAGGTGGAAGGCCTGCTCGCCGAGCGGGGTGCGGACGAGCGCTTCGGTGACGCCGTCGTCGATCTTCGCCTCGGTCGCCTCGACGTCGCCGCCGGGGCCGAAGCGAAGCCGCCGCGGGGCGCGCTCCAGGTGCGGCTCCAGCTCGCCGGCCTCGACGGGGGCGACAGCGGTGCCGCCGGGCGGCAGGTCGTCGAGGATCTCGGCCTTCGCCGCCGCGATCGCCGCGACCGAGCCGAGCAGCTCGACGTGGACCGGGCCGACGTTGGTGATCACCGCCACCTCGGGCTCGGCGATCGCCGCCAGTTCGGCGATCTGGCCGCGGCCGCGCATCGCCATCTCCAGCACGAGGAGGTCGGTGTCGTCGGGCGCTTCGAGGATCGTCAGCGGCAACCCGATCTCGGTGTTGAGGTTCTCGCGGTTGGCGTGGACCCGGCCGGGGAGCAGCGCCTTGGCGATGTCCTTGACCGAGGTCTTGCCGACCGAGCCGGTGACGCCTACGACGCGAGCCCCGAGCGCCCGCCGCCAGGCCCGCGCCAGCGCCTGCATCGCCGCCAGCGGGTCCTCGACCGCGAAAACCCAGGCGCCGCCTCTCTCGCCCCGGCCACGGTCGTAGCTCTCCCCGCTATCCGGAGACAAGTACGACCGCCAGGCCGGGCCGACGACCACCCCCCAGGCGCCGGCCTCGATCGCAGCCGGGGCGAACTCGCCGCCGTCCCGCTGCTCGCCGCGCAGGCCGAAGAAGAGGTCGCCGGGGCCGGTCTCGGTCGAGTCGATCGTCGCGCGCCGGGGCGATTCTTGGGAGCCTTCGGCCAGCACCTCGGCGCCGAGGACGGTGGCGATTTCCGCGGGCGAGAGCTTCATGCCGGGCTGCCGAGCTTGCGCAGCTCCTCGCGGGCGACCTCGCGGTCGTCGAAGGGAACCTTGCGCCCGTCCTCGAACTCCTGCCCCTGCTCGTGGCCCTTGCCGGCGATCACCACCGTGTCGCCCGGTGCGGCGCGCCCCAGCGCCAGGGCGATCGCCTCGCGGCGGTCGACGACGACCTCCAGCTCCTTCGCCCCCCCCGCCCCAGCCGCGACTTCGGCGACGATCGTCTCCGGGTCCTCGGAGCGCGGGTTGTCGGAGGTGATCACGGTGAGGTCGGAGAGCTCGGCCCCCGCCCGCCCCATCTTCGGCCGCTTGTCGCGGTCGCGGTCGCCACCGGCGCCGAAGACGGAGACCAGCCTGCCCTCGGTCAGCCGCCGCGCCGCCCGCAGCACGTTCTCCAGCGAGTCGGGGGTGTGGGCGTAGTCGACCAGGACCGAGAACCCCTGCCCCTCGTCGATCGGCTCGAACCGGCCCGGCACCCGCCCCGCCTTCGCCAGGCCCGCCGCGGCGATCTCCGCCCCCACTCCCATCGCCTCGGCCGCGGCGAAGGCGCCAAGCGCGTTGGCAACGTTGAAGTGCCCGGGCAGGCCGGTCCGCAGCCGCATCCCCGCGACGGTGAAGCCGGCGCCGCCGGCGTCGAACTCGACGTCCCTGGCGCTGTAGTCGGCCTCGGCGCCCTCGGCAGAGAAGGTGACGCACTCGAATTCCTCGGCGAGGCGGCGGCCGTAGGGGTCGTCGACGTTGACGATCGCCGTCTTCGGCCCGGCCTCGAACAGCTTGCGCTTGGCGAGGAAGTAGTCCTCCATGTCGGCGTGGAAGTCGAGGTGGTCCTGCGTGAGGTTGGTGAAGATCGCCACCTCGAAGTGGATCGCGTCGGCCCGGTGCAGGCTCATCGCGTGCGAGGAGACCTCCATCGCGCAAGCTTCGTCACCACCCTCCAGCATCCGCCGAAAGGTCGCCTGCAGCTCGATCGCCTCCGGCGTCGTCCGCACCACTTCCTTCTCCACCCCGCCGACCACCTGCTTCACCGTCCCCAGCAACCCGCACGGATAGCTGGCCGCCTCGAGGATCTCCCGCACCAGGAACGCCGTCGTCGTCTTCCCGTTCGTGCCGGTGACCCCCACCACCCGCAACTCCCCCGTCGGATCCCCCCAAAACCGAGCCGCCAAAGGCGCCATAGCCACCCGCGAATCGGGCACGACAACCTGCGTCACCGCCAACTCCGTCAACTCCCGCTCGACGACAAGCGCCACAGCCCCCTCTTCAGCCGCCCGAGCCCCAAACTCATGCCCATCCACCTTCTCCCCCACCACGCAAAAAAACAGCGACCCGGGCTCAACCTTGCGACTGTCATAAACCAGCTCACCAATCCGCACGGTGGGATCACCGACGACCCGCGCCCCCGGCAGCTCCGCGACAAGCTCGTCCAACCTCATCCGGAGCCGATTCTATGAGGCGGATCGGGTGCCCCTATTCCTGCGGAACACCGAGATAGGGCAGCGCGAATTCGGCGATCTGCCCGAACGCAGGCGCCGCCACCGACCCACCGTAGATTTCCCCCTGCGGTTCATCGACGATCACCGCCGCCAGCAGCTGCGGATTTTGCGCCGGCGCAAAGCCGATGAAGGAAGCGATGTATTTCGTTTTCGAGTAGCCGCCGTTTTCGGCCACCTGCGCCGTCCCGGTCTTGCCCGCCAGCGTGTAGCCGGGCACGCTGACCTCGGAGGCGGTGCCGCCCGGCGCCAGCACGCCTTCGAGCATTTCCCGGATCTCGGCGGCCGTCTGGGCGGAGATCACCCGGCGCCCCTTCGGCTCCTGGACCGTTTCTTCGCCGACCTTCTCGATCAGCTGCGGCGGCCGGAGGATGCCGCCGTCGGCGATCGCCGTGTAGCCGGCGACCATCTGGATCGGGGTCACCGCCAGGCCCTGTCCCATCGGCAGGTTGCCCATCGTCGAGCCGGAGTACTGGTCGAGGCTCGGCACGATCCCCTGTTGCTCGTTCGGGAACTGGATCCCGGTCGGGCGGCCGAAGCCGAAGCGGTCGATCCACCTGCTGAAATTCTTGGAGCCCACTTTGAGCCCGATCGTCACCGCGCCCACGTTCGAGGAGCGGGCGAGGATCGTGCCGACGCTCATCGTTTCGGTACCGCGTTCCTCGGCGTCTTTGATCGTCCGGTCGGCGACGTGGATTTCCGGCGGCAGGACGAATTCGCTCGTCGGCGTCACCACTTTTTCTTCCAGCGCGGCGGCGACGGTGAAGGCCTTGAAGGTCGAGCCCGGTTCGTAATTGAACCCAGTCGCCTTGTTCAGCAGCTCTTCGTTGCTGACTTCGGAGAGGTCTTCGGGATTGACCGGCGGCCAGTTCGCCATCGCCAGCACCTGCGAGTTGCGGGGATCGACGACGATCGCGGTGGCGCCGGTCGGCGAGTACGTTTCCCCCACCCCGGCCAGCACCCGTTCGGTTTCCCGCTGGATCACCGGGTCGAGGGTGAGCTGGACGTCTTCGCCGTTTTCGGTTTCCTTGACCGTTTCCAGGCGGATCGGTTCACCGAGCGCGTCCTTGACAATCCGTCGTTCGCCATCAGTGCCGCCCAGCGCGGATTCCTCGCCCATCTCCAGACCGGTCAGGCCCTGGTTTTCGGAGCCGACGGCGCCGATCACCTGTCCCGCCATCTCCCCCTGCGGATAAGTCCGGCGGCTGTCGGGCAGCTGGCCGATCCCTTCCAGGTTGAGCGCTTCGACCTGGGCGGCCGTGCCGAGGCCGACTTTGGGGGCGACGTAGGAGAAGCCGCTTTCGGCGGTCAACGCTTCCAGCACTTCG
>JBQCCT010000274.1:0-4202 GCA_051961955.1 Solirubrobacterales bacterium | reverse complement strand
AGGAAGGGCGCCACGTCGTCGCCGACCGCTTCTCCGACTCCAGCGTCGCCTACCAGGGCGCCGCCCGCGGGCTTGGCGTCGGCGAGGTGATCGGGCTCTGCGACACCGCCACCGACGGCCTCTGGCCCGACCTGACCCTGCTGCTGAAGCTCGACCCCGAGACCGGCCTCGGCCGCGCCGACGGCGAGGACCGCTTTGAGCAGGAGGGCCTCGGCCTGCAGCAGGCAGTGGCTGCGGCCTACGACGAGATCGCCCAGATCGCCGGCGATCGAGTCACGGTGATCGACGCCGGGGGCAGCGTCGAGGAGGTTCATGAGCGCGTGATGGAGGCGGTGCGTGAGCGCAGCCGAGATTGACCACACCATGGTGGGGCCGAAATCGGAAGCGCTGGCCGCGGCGACCGAGCACCAGGCGCGGGCGCGCGTCGCGCTGAGCGCGGCGCTGGCGGGAGAGCCGTCGCACGCCTACCTCTTTCGCGGGCCGCGGGGGTCGGGCAAGCGAGCGGCGGCCCGCGCGTTCGCGGCCGAGCTGATCGCCGCTGCCTCGGCCGACCCCGAGGACGCGCGCCGGCGGGCGCTGCTCGACCCCTCGCCCCATCCCGACCTGGTCTGGCTCGCTCCGGCCGGCGCCCAGCACATGGTCGAGGAGGTGCGCGAGCGGGTGATCCGCGCCGCCGCCTACCGCCCCTTCGAAGGCGGCAAGCGGGTCTTCGTCGTCGAGGCCGCCGAGGCGATGCGAGACGAGAGCCAGAACGCGCTGCTGAAGACGCTCGAGGAGCCGCCCGAGTTCGTCCACCTGATCCTGCTCAGCAGCGACCAGGAGGGCCTGCTGGAGACCGTCGCCTCCCGCTGCCAAACCGTCGACTTCACCCCCCTCCCAGCCGAGGTCCTCGAAGCGGAACTTGCCGACGGGCCTGAAACCTCCGCATATGTCGGGAAATCGGCCCGTCGGCCTGATGAGATTGCGGCGGCGGCGCGGCTCGCTGCGGGCGACGTCGAGCGGGCGCGGTTGCTGCTGAGTGAGCCGGGGCGGGAACTGCGCGCCGAGGTCGAGCACTGCCTCGTTGCCGCGCTTGAGGGGGAGACGGCGAGGGCGCCCTGGAAAGGTCTCCTCGATCGCGCCAAAGCGGTCGGCGAGGACGCCGAAGCTGCCGCCCGCGAAGCGCTGGAAGAGGAAGCGAAGGCCGGGATCAAACGCAGCGCCAAAGACATCGCCGATGGCGCCAAACGGGCCGGCCGCCGCCGCCGCACCGAGATCCTCGAGCTCGGCCTCGAGCTCTGCGCCACCTACCTGCGCGACCTCGTCGCCGTCGCCTCCGGTGCCGAGGAGGTGGCCTTCAACCGCGACCGCCTCGACCGCCTCCGTTCTCAGACCGACGGTCTCGACCCGGCCAACGCCCGCGGCGGCGCTGAGCTCGTCCAAGAGACCCGCCGCGGCCTCGACTTGAACGTCTCCGAGGAGTTAGCCCTCGAGGCGCTTTTCTTCAGGTTGGAGCGCCTGCTCGCCTGACGGCGCGCTGCCGTTGCGCTCTTCGGCTGCCTGTTTCGCCGCCTTTTCGATCGCCCGCTCCTGCGCTAACCGCGTGATCTGCGCCGCCTGACGGGACATGATCACGCTGAAGTTCAGCGCCAGCCCGAGCAGCAGCAGGAGCACGATCGAGAAGAGGGCGACGTTGGTGTTGCGGACGCCCATCAGGTTTGCGACTACCTCGAGCAGGCCCGGGAAGGCGGCGCCGGCGAGCATCCCCAGGCCGGCGACGAACCAGATCACGCTGTAGCGCTCCTGCAGTTTGTCGCGGCGGATCAGCTCGAGGATCATCAGCATGAAGAAGATGGCGAGGATCGCGGCGACGATCCGGGTCCGCGCGGTGAGGTGGACCTGGCCGGCTTCCGCCGCGGCCAGCAGCAGGAGCTTCACTGCTTCGCCTCCACGTGTCGCGGCCGGAACTGGCCGACCAGGAGCACGACCAGGCCCTTGAAGATGAAGAAGGCCGAGCGCACCGGCGTCAGGAACGAGGTTCCTCCGACCCGCTCCAGCATCCGCACCGGCAGCTCCTCGACCCGCAGGCCCTGCCGCACCGCCAGCTGCAGCGACTCGATCTCGGCGAAGTCCGGCGAGTAGTGCTCGCTGAACAGCGCCATCACCCGGCGGTTGGCGGCGCGCATGCCGCTGGTCGTGTCGGTGAAGCGCTGCCGCGTCGCCAGGGTGAGGAAGAAGCGGAAGACGCTGATCCCGATCCGCCGGGAGAAGGTCGGCTTGTAGTCGCCGCTGGCGGCGACGGCGCCCTCGTGGTAGCGCGAGCCGATCACCAGGTCGGCGCGGTCGGCGGTCACCTCGGCGAGCAGGCGGGCGACCTCCTCGGCCGGGTGCTGCCCGTCGGCATCGAGGTGGGCGCAGGCGTCGTAGCCGCCCCGCAGCGCGTAGAGGTAGCCGGTCTGCAGCGCCGCCCCCAGCCCCTGGTTGAAGGGGAGCGAGGCGACCAGGGCCCCGGCCTCGCGCGCCCGCTCGGCGGTGGCGTCGGTCGAGCCGTCATCGACGACGAGCACGTCGGCCGCCGGAATCGCCTTGCGCACGTCGGCGATCACCTCGGCAACCGAGGCTTCCTCGTTCCAGGCGGGGATGAAGACGAGCGTCCGCACCCGTTCGATTCTTCCACGTGGGCACGGAAAGACCCGTTTGACACGGCGTTTAAAAGATTGTGTTAGTAAATCTTCATGCGTATCCCGGAACAAAAACCGGCGGCGCTGCAGCCTGGGTCCCTGCGGATCGGCATGCGCCTCTGGCTGACCGCCGCTTTCGCCGCGGTCAGCTTCATCACCGGCGGCGCTGTCTACTTCTTCGGCGACAACCACCAGGCGCTGATCGGCGCGATCGTGCTGGGGATGGTGGCCGGCTTCCTGATCGCGGTGGCGATTTCCCACCGCGTCGTCAACCTCGCCCGCGCTGCCGGGGAAATGGCCGGTGGATCCTTCGATGCGCCGCTGAAAACCAGCGGCCCGGACGAGATCGGCGACCTCGCTCGCGCCCTGGACTCGATGCGCGCCTCGCTGAAGGAGAGCTTCGGCGTGCTCACCGCCGACCGCAACAAGCTCGCGGCGATCTTCGACGGCCTCACCGACGCGGTGATGGTGGTCGACTACGAGGGCCCGGTCCGTTTCTCCAACAGCGCCGCCGCCCGCATCCTCGATACCGACGGGCAACCGCCGCAGGTGATCCAGGCCTTGCTCCACCGCGCCTCCCAGGTCGGTTTCTCCGCCCACCCGGCGCTGCGGCTCGGCGACCGCGCCTACGCGATGACCGCCCGCTCGCTGCCCGACGAGCGCGCCGTGCTGGCAGTCCTGCGCGACCGCACCGACGAGCTGCGCAAGGAGCTCGCCGAGGCCGACTTCGTCTCCAACGCCGCGCACGAGTTGCGCAACCCGCTGGCCGGGATCTCCGGCGCGATCGAGGTGCTGCAGGCCGGCGCCAAGAACGACCCTCAGGACCGCGACCACTTCCTCAAACGGCTGGGCGAAGATGCCGAGCGGATGAACCGGCTGACGCAGTCGCTGCTGACGCTGGCCCGGGTCGAGTCGCGCGGCGCCCCGGAGAGCGAACCGGTCGACGTGCCGATGGCGATCCGCGACACGGTCGCCGCTTGCAAGGCGCCGCCGCACGTCGAGCTCGTCGTCGACGCCGAGTCCGACCTCGCCGCCACCGGCGATCCGACGCTGCTGCGGCAGGTGATGATCGGCCTGCTCACCAACGCCTTCAAGAACACGCCACCGCCTGGGACCGTTACGGTTCGCGGCCGCCAAAGTGAAGGAGAGGTCATCTTGGAGGTCATCGACACCGGAAGCGGCATTCCCGCGGCGGAGCTGGAGCGCGTCTTTGAGCGCTTCTACCGTCGCAGCGAGTCGCGCAAGCAGGAGGGCTTCGGCCTCGGCCTGGCGATCGCGCGGCGGATGGTCGACGTGATGGGCGGCCGCATCGGCGTCGAGTCGGTCGAGGGGGAGGGGAGCACCTTCTGGGTCCGCCTCCCGGTCGCGCAACCGAGCCCAACCCCGGTCGCATGAGCAGCGGCCGCATCCTCATCTGCGACGACGAGCCCTCGGTGCGGGACTCGGTCGGCTACGCGCTGGCACAGGAGGGCTTCGACGTCACCGCCGCCGAGGACGGCGACGAGGCGACGGTGCTGCTCGACGATGGCATCCCCTATGACC
>JBQCCT010000273.1:0-4015 GCA_051961955.1 Solirubrobacterales bacterium | reverse complement strand
CGGCCGGCCATCAGGGCGGCGCTCAGAGCGCCCGAAAGGGCGACGATCGGGACCCCGAGGAAGCGCTGCGTGCTCGCCGAGGCACGCCACACGTCAGGCTTGCGGTATGGCAGCAGGACGGCCGACAGCGAGAGCAGGATCATCGTCACCGCCTGGAACAAGACGGCCTCGAAGAGGAATTTGAGGAACCCTTCGTTGTTGCTGGTCGCCCAGTACAGGGTGGCGATGCCGAGCACCACCACCAGGCCGATCGCGTAGTTGGGCGCGTGGGTCCGCGGCGAGACCCGGGCGAAACGCGAGGGCAGCAGGCCGTCGAGCGCCCAGGCGAAGAGGCTGCGGACGGCGATCGTGATGTTGGGGATCATGAAGAGCGGATAGGCGATGGCGAAGGTGATGAAGAGCCACCACGCAAAGAACGTGCTGCCGCCGGCGATCGAGGTGAGGAAGGTGTAGTAAGGCGGCGCCCCGGCGAAGGGATACGCTTCCGTGTAGCTGAGGCCGTTGACGGCGACGAAGAAGTCATGGCCGAACTTCCAGAAGAAGACGAGGCCGAGGATCACGGCGAGCCCGATGTGGATGAAGGTCGCCAGGCTCATGATCTTCATCTGGGTCGTGTCCCGCGCCCGCCTCACCTCGCCGGAGATGTAGATCGAGAGCCAGCCGTAGATCGAGAGGCCGGCGATCGCGGCCATCGTCGGCCAGGTCTGGTCGAGACTGAAGCCGGGAGAGGGGTCTATGCCTTCTTTCTGGGCGTGGGCGATTATGCCCTGGTAGCTGTCGTGTTCGCCGGTGACCGGGGCGGCGAACTGGTTGAAGCTGTGGATGAATCCGCTATGGCTCTTGAAGAGGAGGAAGACCAAAACACTGCCGAGGCCGATCATCGTCACCGCCCAAAGGCTGTTCATGATCCGGGTCGTCCAGCGCCAGCCGCCGGCCAGCAGCGCGGCCGAAAAGAGGATCACGCCGGTGCCGATCCCGAACTGCCACCACCTGCTGCTCGCAAGTTCTTCACCGGCGGTGACCAGCGAATGGTGACCGCCGATCAGGCCCACCGCGGTTAACGACGGAGCGAGGGCGACGGTGACGAAGGACTGGGCGATGAAAGCGATGACGAGGATCACGCCCGCGACCCAGAAGTAAGAGGAAACGATGCCGAGCAGCGGGTGAGTGACTCTGCCGACGAGGACGTAATCCCCGCCGCTGCGCGGGATCGCCGAGGTGAAGAGCCCGTAACAGACGCAGAGCGCGATCGCCAGCACAAAGGCCAGCGCGAACCCCAACCAGAGCGAGCCACCGGGGAAGAAGGCGAGTGGAACGATGAAAGCCGTGGTGGCGATAAAGACAACGGTCGGCTGGCCCGCCATGTTGAAGACGAAGGTCGAGAACGGGGAGACTTCCCGCACCAACCCCGTGGCTTTTCGTGCAAAGGTCCCCTGCGGCGCTGCTCCGGGTGACACCGGCCTCTCCCCCAAATCGGTCATTCCTCTCCCTTTCGTTTTTCCATTAACCCGCGACCAGGTACTGGTTGACCACACGATCCGGCGCCAGATGCACCAGGCAGCCATCCAGGTGACCGCTACCGTAATCGGAACCGGGATTGATTGCCACCGTGCGGCCGATTCTCGTCACGCCCTTGCTCTCGTGGATGTGACCGTGAAGGCTGAGGAGCGGCTGCGTCTCTTCGATGATCTGGCGGACAGCCGGGCTGCCGGTCGGAACCTCGTGCGGGCGGCCGCCCTTCATCACGTAGCGCAGGTCGTCGTCCACCTCGAACGCAGTGTCGAGGCTACTCTCGAAAGGCGGTACGTGGATGTTGAAGATCGCCCGATGCGGGGCCTCGAGCTGGTCGGCAAGGCGCTTTAGCCGGTCGTAGATCTCATCCTCGTCGAGCTCGCGCGGGGTCCGCCACGGGGTCCGATTTGAGTACCCGAGGGAGACCATTTCGTGCGGGCCGATCTGCTGGACGCTTTCGTCGCAGGCGACGAGAGAGGTGCCCGAGGCGAGCACCGCGTCGATCGACCAGGGGTCATCGTTGCCAGGGATGACGTAAGCGAGGGTTTCGGTTCCGCCCAAGCGCTCATCGGCAAACTCGACCCAGAGGCGCAGCTCGTCGAGCAGCGCCGTCTCCATCGCTTCTTCGCGCCAGGCGGCGTCTTCCGCCAAGCGCCGGGCCTCGTCCCGGTTGACGATCAGCGGATACATACCGTTGGTCGTGATCGCCAGCTGCATCTGGTCGAGCTCCTCGGCCGTACGGGCGGTCCGCTGCTCGCCGATCACCCGGGCACTGTAGGAGCCGTCACCCTCGCGGACGATCGGAACCAGCCCCTTGCCGGTTAGGTCTCCCCCCATGATTAGCGCGTCAGCTGGGTAATGGGCGGCGGCATTGATGAACTTCTTCCAACAGACCCGTGACCCGTGCACGTCCCCCGCGTAGAAGAGACGCGTAAGGCTCTGGTTTTTGTGGCGTCTGAACATCCCCTTGGAGTTCCCCTCTCACCCCGAATCATGCGGGATAGGTAAGACGACCGGCGTAGCGACCCTAACACCGCTCTGGTCATAATGTCCAGCTTTATTCAGACGAGCTCGCGGCGCAGCAGACGCAGGGCGGCGGCAGAGTCGAAGGAGGCCAAGAGGCCGGCGGTGGCGAGAACGTAGTTGGCATCGATCCGCAATTCCGGATCGCGGGGCGCGAGGGACCGCGGCGCTCGCCTTGCCAGCGCTCGGCGGAGGATCTCCTCGCCATCGTCTCGATGTGCAAAAACGCCGCCCGTACCGATAATCCGAGCGACCTCGCGGAGGTCGGGGCCCTCGCGGACCAACGTCGGGGGGCCGCCTTCCCCTCGCGTCAGGAGCATCGTCCCGCAGTGCCGAGTGATCGCGTGGGTCGCGCAGCCGATCGCCAGTAATTCGTCCAGCTGCGCCTCCTCCGGGTACCCGGGAATCCACTTGGGATGCTCCGATCTATATGAGACACCCTGTCTAATTGAGTTCTCGTCAGCGCCAACGTTTTCAGCGATCCAGCGGCTATCGGCGGTGAGAACGCCTACCGCGCCGGCCCGTAGACCGAGATCTCCCTCGACCGTGCGCAGAGTCAGGGGGGCAGGCAGGAGCGGGTCCTCGATGCCGGGAGTGACCGCCTCGGCCGCCCGGTCGGAGTGGACGTCGGTGGTGGCGCCGCCGACGTCGACGACCATCACGTCTCCCGCTCCGGCCGTTCCGTCGGTCCCCCGGGAGAGAAGGCGGGTCGCCTCCAGCACCGCCTCGGGGGTTGGCATCTGGACCATCCGATCGAACTCGGGGCTGGCGCTGAGACCCTTGCCGCCGATCACGTGCTCGAGGAAGACGTGGAGAATCGCCTCGCGGGCGGGCTCGATCTCCAGCCGTCCGAGCTGCGGCATCACGTTCGCCGCCACCGTGACCTCGGTGCCGGCGTCCCGAAGCAGCTTCGTCGCCGCCTCGGCCACCGCCGCGTTGCAGGCAACCACGGCGTAACCGCCCAGCTCACGCGCGGCAAGTCGGCGGGCGTTCTCCAACACCAGCTCGGCCTGACCGCCGTCGGTCCCTCCGGCAAAGAGAACGATCTCCGGTCGCGCCGCCGCCAGCTCGTCGAGTTGCTCCGCGCTGAGATTGCCGGCAAGGACGGAGACGATCCTTGCCCCGGCGTTGAGCGCGGCCTGCCGCGCCGCCGCAGCGGTGAGGTCGGCGACGAGGCCGACCGCAGCCACCCGCAGTCCCCCACCGGCGCTGGAGACGGCCAGCTCGCGTTCGACCTCGACCGGCGCCTCGAGCGACTCCTCAGCCGCGGCGAGGGCGGCCGCGTAGCCCTCCATCAGATCGGTCTCGATGCTGGTCGGCGCCTCCGCGCGGGCCAGCAGTCTCCCCTCCTCGCGGTCGACCAAGCTCAGCTTGGTGTAGGTGCTGCCGAAGTCCGCGAGCGCGACGACGCCCACGCGTTCAGGCCGCGACGCCGCCGGCCCGCCGCTCGATCAGCGCTTCGACGAGGCGGTCGATCGTG
>JBQCCT010000272.1:0-5336 GCA_051961955.1 Solirubrobacterales bacterium | reverse complement strand
GCCACCTACATCACGATCGCCGATTCGGGCGGCGGCGCTCCCGCTTGTCTCGCTGGCGGCACCGGCTGCGAGACCGTCGCCAGCAGCTCCTACTCGCACATCGCCGGCGTCAACATCGCGATCTTCGGAATCGTCGGCTACATCCTGCTGCTGGCCAGCGCCTTCTTCGCCAACGACGCGGCCCGCTTCGGCGGCTTTGCGGTCTCCCTCGGCGGCTTCGGCTTCAGCGTCTACCTGACCTACCTGGAGATCTTCAAGATCGAAGCGATCTGCCAGTGGTGCGTCTCCAGCGCGATTCTGATGACGATCCTCTTCCTGCTCAACACCACGCGCCTGATCGGATACGCGGGTTCGAACGGCACGACTGTCTCCAGCCGGGCCGAGGGCGGAGCGGAAGCGGCATAGTCTTCGCCTCGGCCGCCGGGGAAGGCGGTGGCGCGCACGACCAACGACACCGGAGGAGAGATGAGCAACAAGAGGGAGAGAGAAAAGCGGCGCGAAGAACGACTGGCGGCAGAAGCCCAGGTCGACACCACGGATCGGCGCAAACAGCTGCTGCAGATGGGCGCCGGGGCGGTCTTTCTGGTGCTCGTGCTCGTGGTCGTGCTGATCGTCGTCCAAGCCTCCAGCAGCGGCAGCGGCGGCGATACCAAGCTCGAGGAAGTTTCCACCGTCAACAAACTCTTCACCGGGATCCCACAGGAAAAACTCGTCCTTGGCGACCCGAAAGCGCCCGTCTCCCTCTACGAGTACGGGGACCTGCAGTGCCCGGTCTGCAAGGCCTACTCGGAAGAAGTCCTACCGCCGATCATCGAGGGCAAGATCAAAAACGGGGAAGTCAAGCTCGAGTTCCGTAACTTCATCATCATCGGCGAACAGTCGATCCCAGCCGGCGCGGCGGCGCTTGCGGCCGGCAATCAGGGTCGCGGCTGGAACTACATCGAGCTCTTCTACCGCAACCAGGGCACTGAGAACTCGGGCTACGTGACCGAAAGCTTCATCGAAGCGATCGCCAAAGGCGCAGGTATCAAAGACCTTGCCAAGTTCAACGAAGAACGCAAGGAAAGCGAAAAGACGGCCACGGTCAACAAAACCACCGAAGAAGCCAAAAAATTCGGCTTCACCGGGACGCCGTCGTTTGCGATCAAGGGCCCCAGCAGCAACGGCCTCGAACTCCTAGGCTCGCCTGGCTCGACCGCCGCGATCGAAGAAGCCATCAAAGAAGCCGAATAGCTGCCCCTGGACCGCAAAGGGGCGCCGCGCCGCTCATCACCGGCGCCCCGCGGCTCTCCCGCTTCAAGTTGACATAACCGCCATTATCGTGCGTTGGATTAATGGTGATCCCGTTCTTACCTATGAATGGGCCGACGACTGAGTAGCTGAAGCGCTGCCCTTGGCCAGGGGCCGGACGATCGGCGGGGCCTTCGGGAGGCTGTCGCGCTCTACCTCGCCCAATTGGAAGCCGGCGGCGCTGATGGCGGAGACGGTGTCACGGTTGCAGTGGCAGCCATCGCCGAGGAAGCGCCAGGGGCCTTCGAGGCGGTCTTGCCACTTGGCGAGGCTTGGGTTGCGGGAGCGGACGTGCTCTAGGAACAGGAGCTGGCCGTCCGGTTTGAGGACGCGGGCGATCTCTTTGAGAGCCGCGGCCTGGTCCGGAACCGTGCAGAGGACCAGCGTTACAACGACGATGTCGAAGGAATCGTCCGGAATGGGAGGCCTTCCGCGGGCGCTTCGATCAGTGTCACTTCCGACGTCTTGCCCGAGGCGGCGAGCTTCTCGCGCAGGCGCTTGGCCATATGGGGGTCGGGCTCGGTCAGGGTCAGGCTGTCGATGCCCTCTGGGTAGAGCTGGAGATTCAAGCCGGTCCCTGCACCTAACTCGAGGACTCTCCCCCGTGCCTGTGCCAACAGCTCGTGGCGCATGTCTCGCAAGCCGGCCTCCTCGGTCCCCTTCATCCCGCGGTCGTAGAGGGCCGAGAAGAACCGCCCCCACGTCGCGTCGTAGATGCTTCCCATGACTGGTTCTCCTTCGGTGGCAATCTCTAAAGGCGGATTTGTCCCGCCATAGGCGACAAATCCGCCTTTGCTGCTTACGCGGCGTCGCGCTGCGGCGCCGCTTCCTCGGTCTCCGCCTCACTGCCCGCCGACTCGCCTTTGCTCGCCGCGGCGCGCTCCTCGTAGGCGCGGCGGGCGCCGTGGTCGACCTCGATCATCAGCTTGTCAACCTTCATCACCCGGCCGAGCGCCTCGCGCCAGGCGCGCGGCAGCAGCTGCAGGAACTTGTAGAGGCCGCCGTTGGCGCGCGGCACGAAGACGTCGAAGCGCGGCACTTCCATCGCGTCGACGATCTCGTTGGCCACGTCGGAGGCCTCGACGGCTTTGACCCACTTCTGGCCGACGCCGCTGGTCAGCTCGGTGTTGACCACGGTCGGCATCACGCAGACGACCTCGATGCCGGTGTCGCGTAGCTCCGCCCGCACCGCCTCGCTGAGGCCGACCACCGCGTGCTTGGTGCCGCTGTAGGTGGCTATGCCGGGGATCCCGGCCTTGCCCGCCTGCGAGGCGATGTTGACGATGTAGCCGCTGCCCCGCGGCCGCAGGCGCCGGATCGCCAGCTGGGTGCCGGTGGCGACGCCGATGAAGTTGATCTCGATCTGGCGGCGGATCGAGTCCTCGGCCTCCTCGGCGAACGGCGTCACCGGCATGATCCCGGCGTTGTTGACCACCGCGTCGAGCGGCCCGAGCTGGCGCTCGGCCTCGTCGAGGAAGTGCTCGAAGGAGGCGCGGTCGGTGACGTCGAGCGACAGCGCCACGGTGCCGCCGCCGACCTCGGCCGCGGTCTTCTCGGCCAGCCCCAGCACGAGGTCGCCGATGGCGACGCGGCACCCCTTCCGCACCAGCGCGGCCGCCGTCGCCTTGCCGATCCCCCGGGCCCCGCCGGTGATCGCCACGACCTTGCCGCTGAGTGAACGCCGCTCCTTCGCCATCGTGCTCCTCCTTCTCGGCGACCCCTCAGGCCGCCGGTTTGTAGACGGTGACCACGGCGGCACCGCCGAGGCCGATGTTGTGCTGGAGCGCCACCTTCGCCCCGTCCACCTGCCGCTTGTCGGCTTCCCCGCGCAGCTGCCAAGTCAGTTCCGAGCACTGCGCCAGGCCGGTCGCTCCGAGCGGGTGGCCCTTGGAGATGAGGCCGCCGGACGGGTTTACGACGGGACCGCTGCCGCCGTAGGTCGTCGCTTCCTCTTCGACCAGCTTGTGCGCCTCCCCCTCGGCCGCGAAGCCGAGCGCTTCGTAGGTGATCAGCTCGTTGGCGCTGAAGCAGTCGTGCAGCTCGCAAACGTCGACTTCGGCGGCGGCGACCCCGGCCTCCTCGTAGGCGGCGTCGGCCGCGGTGCGGGACATGTCGGCGCCGACGATCGTCATGCAGTCGGCGTTCTCATCGAAGGTTGAACTGAGGTCGGTGACCATCGACTGGCCGGCGATCTCGATCGCCTGCTCCCAGAGCCCGTGCTCCTCGACGTAGCGCTCGGAGGCGACGATCGCGCAGGCCGAGCCGTCGGAGGTCGGCGAGCACTGCAGCTTGGTCAGCGGGTCGTGGATCATCTTCGCCGCCTTGATGTCCTCCAGCGAGTACTCGTCCTGGAACTGGGCGTAGGGGTTGTTGACCGAGTGCTTGTGGTTCTTCCAGCCGATCCAGGCGTAGTGGTCGGGTTCGGAGCCGTACTTCTGCATGTGGTCACGGCCGGCGTTGCCGAACATCTGTGGCGCCGGCGGCGATTGCTCCGGGTCGCGCAGCTCGAACATTCTCATCGCGTGCTTGTCGAGCGCATTGGTGCGGTCGGTGTACTTGACGCCGAGGCTGCCCGGCTCCATCTTCTCGAAGCCCAGCGCCAGCGCGCAGTCGGCGAGGCCGCCCTTGACCGCCTGCCGGGCCAGGAACAGCGCCGAGGAGCCGGTCGAGCAGTTGTTGTTGACGTTGACGACGGGAATGCCGGTGAGACCAAGCTGGTAGAGCGCCCGCTGCCCGTAGGTCGAGTCGCCGTAGCAGTAGCCGGCGTAGGCCTGCTGGACGTCGTCGTAAGGAATGCCGGCGTCGGCGAGTGCCTTCTTCCCCGCCTCCTTGGCCCAGTCGGGGTAGTCGCCCTCCTTCGTACCGGGCTTCTCGAATTTGGTCATCCCGACCCCGATTACGAACGTGCGGTTGCTCAAGTCTCGCGCTCCTTCTCCCGCCGCTTCCCGCGCGGCTGTTTGGCTAGCTGGCCAAATCTAGCGCGCGTCGATGATCCGCGGGCAATCGGGCCAGTAATCTGGTGGCAGTGGTACCTCTCGCAGTCAGCACCGATCCCGCCTCGGGGGTGGGGATCTTCGCCGCGCTCGTAGCGGGGATCGTCTCTTTCCTCTCCCCCTGCGTGCTGCCGCTGGTGCCGGGCTACCTCTCGGCGGTGACGGGAGTCTCGGCGACCGAGCTCGACGACGCCGGCTGGCGGCGAGTGCTCGGCCCGAGCCTGCTGTTCGTCGCCAGTTTCTCGGCAATCTTCATCCTGCTCGGGCTGACTGCGACCGGCCTCGGCTCCTTCCTCGACGAAAACAAGCAGCTGCTGACGAAGATCTCGGCGGCGCTGATCATCGCGATGGGCGTGCTCTTCGTCGCCTCGCTGTTCGTGACGCGTCTGAACAAGGAGTGGCGGGTGGAGGCCCTGCTGGAGCGGGCCGGCAAAGGTGGGCCGATTGTCGCCGGGGCAGCCTTCGCGATCGCCTGGACGCCCTGCATCGGGCCGACCCTGGGCGCGATCCTCTCCGCTGCGGCGCTGACCGAATCGGCCGGCCGCGGCGCTTTCCTGCTGGCGGTCTACTCGGCTGGTCTGGCGATCCCCTTCTTGTTGACGGCCCTCGCCTTCTCTCAGATGACCACCGCTTTCGCTGTCGTCAAGCGCCACTACCAGGCGATCGTTGCGATCGGCGGCCTGATCCTAATCGCGATGGGCGTCCTGATCTGGACCGGCGAGCTCTTCCAGCTCAATATCGAAGCCCAGAACTGGCTGAGCCGCCTCGGCTTGGACTTCTGGAACTCGGTCTGACGCCGAGTCCGCGACAGGCGTCGCTATTCGACGCTTTTCGCGGACTCGCGATTTAGTTCCGCGTCGGGGCGACCGTCTCGAGCTCCTGGCCGACCGCCTCTACAACCTCTAGGCCGTCGTCCTCCAGGTCACGTGAGCAGACGATGCGGAAGCGACCGGTGCCGATCTCGGCATCGGGCACCACCGGCAGCCCTCGGATCGAGTCCCAACCGAGCCGCTCGACCTCGAACGGGTTCATCCGCACCTCCGCCGCCGGGAA